>JAYEKF010000108.1:0-23344 GCA_034660895.1 Thermoproteota archaeon
GTGGAGTCAACCGGTTGGACGCTGTCATTAAGGCCATGGAACTTTGCAACTACTACGCGATGGACGCCATCGGCACCGGCGTCCTCATAAGCTTCGCCATGGACTGCTGCGAACATGGAATTCTCTCTAAAAAGGATGTAGACGGCTTAGACCTTAGATTTGGCAACCATGAAGCCCTAATAGAAATGGTGAAGAAAATTGGGAAAAGAGAGGGCATCGGCGACGTATTGGCGGAGGGGGTGAAAAGGGCGGCGGAGAAGATTGGTAAAGGTGCAGAAAAACATGCTCTTCACATTAAAGGTGTGGAAATGACAGGATACGACCTTCGAGGGTTAAAAACAGCCTCTCTAGGCTACGCAGTTTCCTTCCGTGGAGCTGACCACAATCGACATGGATGCTACGGAGTGGACTTGAAAGGAACGGTCAACCGATTCAAAGTAGAGAAGGGACGAGGGAAAATTGTGAAGGACATGGAAGACTTGTACACTATTATTGATTCTCTGATTGTGTGTAAGTTTGGTAGAGGCACCTACTATGATGGATTCGAAGACCTCGCCAAATATTACACTATAACCACTGGTTTGGAAATGTCTGCTGAAGAACTTCGGAAAAGCGGTGAAAGAATCAGCAACATTGCTAGACTGTTCAACATCCGAGAAGGACTCACAAGAAAAGACGACCATTTACCTTGGAAAGTGATGAATGTACCCATCCCCGACGACTGCCCATCCAAAGGAAGCTACGTCAGCCAGAAAGAACTGGACTTTCTCTTAGACGACTATTACGCAACTCGTGGATGGACTAAAGAGGGTGTGCCCACCGTGGAGAAGCTAAAAGAACTAGAACTTGACAAATTCATCAAAATTGTCAGTCCAAAAGTGAAAAAGGGGGCAAAATAAAATGGTCGCGGTTCACGCCAGAAAATTTGTAACCGCCGATCCACAGAAATGTGTAGGCTGCGGAGTGTGCGAATACATATGCTCAATGGTGAAGGAAAACACATTTAATCCTATGAAATCTCGAATACGGGTGGTTCGATTAAATCCTCTTATCAACCTTTCTCTTGCATGCCGATTATGTGAAGACCCACCTTGCGTAGCAGCCTGCCCACGGGACGCATTAACCCAGTCTGAGGAAACAGGCGTCATCAAGGTGGATGAAGATAAATGTAACGGATGCGGATGGTGCATTGAAGCTTGCGACTACGGAGCCGTCACGTTACATCCAGAGAGGAAGGTGGTGTTTATTTGCGACCTCTGCGATGGCGACCCTGAATGCGTGAAATGGTGTCCTGAAGAAGCATTAGACTTCATAACCGCCGACATCTTAGCTCAGAAGGCTAGAATAACCGTTGTAAAAAAATTGTTCCAAGAAGCTTTGAAAACCATACCAAGATAAGAATTTGGATATTGAGAACTTTATATTTCATTTACCCCTTTTTTCTGGCTTCAAACTCGCGCGCTATGTTCACTAGCGACGGGCACGCCACAAATCATGGGATTTGAACCGCTCGGCGTGTGGTTTGACAACTTAGTTTATTTTGTTCCCGCGGATACCTGTTCGCCGTAGAGTTCCACCGTGTTTGTCGCCTAGGGAGACGCCGTGAGCATCCGGTTTAACGTTTGGTTAGAAAAAGTACTGACACCGTCAGTAAATTGAGTTGGCGTACGCTTCTTTGCGTTTGTGAACCATGACCACGGCGTCGACGTTTTTTTGAGTGCCACGCAATCAGTCGCACCGCGACAAGTTATAACTTATCGTTTAAAAACGTTCTCGGAGCGATTTATTCATTTAAAGTTAAACTTGTTTCCGGGAAAAAGAGAGAGATTTGAACTCTCGCAACAGTTTCAATTATCCTCATCGATGAGGATTTTGGGGTGAAACCTGCTGGGACTGATACATTATCATCAATGAGATCTATTGGATAAGGTAATAACGTTTAGTAGCCAAAATATCAGTCCCATCAACATCTTTCGGGGTTGACCATGGTCTTCAGCATCTTCTCTCTGGAACAGCTGCATTGGATTGTACCCAACCCGGTTTAACCGGTCTAGGGGTAACCGTACCTTGATATAACGGGGGTGGTTGTTCCTCCCACTTAGGAAGCTCTTTCTGAACCATCTTGCGTACGATCAAGCTTACCCTGGTGTCCTGTTGCAACACCAGATACACCCGCCGTACGTATTCTTCCCTGTTCTAGCCTGTTTCACTAAAAAATGTTCAAAAGTACCGATACCATCGGTACTTGGTTAAATATGCACGGTGTGCACAAATTGTCATGGTGTAAGATTGTGTATGAGTGGCTTCCTAAGCGACGTCGAAAATAACATCCTTCCCCAGGGGGCGGATACCTAAAATACGCCGTAACTTAAGTGATGTTAAGGATGGAGTGAACCGTTGAAAACACGGATAGAACCTGAATTTTACAGGTGAATTGTTTCAACCTTCACAGTTTCTTTATGTTTTGTTTTGCGAGTCCGCCTGATAATCAAAAATGAACGTGAAAACCCGGCTATTTTACCATCCCCTACCCCCTACCCTCCTTTTCAACATACCTCGATATTTGGACCGCAAGCAGGCTGCCGCGAATCGCCAGGGTGTTCTGCTTTAACTCGGTGCGTCGTCTGGACTCACGGCGTAACCTATGTATCCGAACTTGAATTTGATTTAGCTCTCGCCGCACAGCAGCCTACCCCCCTCCCCCTTTTAACATTACCTCGCCTATTAGGATCCAAATATGTTAACATGTAAGTGTACAACAATGTTGTATCTCAACCTGTTGAAGGTGTACAGGAACCATCTGCACGATTAACGGTGCCCCCTGTAGAAGCGAAGATAGTCAGACAGGGGGATACTAATGAGATGTATTCTATGGAATATCCTACAGATTTCCCAAGTTTCCTTTTTCTTTTTTCCCAATATCTTGCAAAACCTCTTCTGCACTTCTGCCTTCATAAACTCCAATTATCTCTTCAAATACTATTTTTGCCAGTTCTGGCTTGTGACAAAGTTTTCTATGCAAATCTTTGGCAAAATCAGCGTGTTTTGGAATGATAGTCTCTCTAGACGGAAGCCTTGCATGAACGGTAAAATCGTCTTTGCTCTTCTTCCCCTTGTTGTGAATATGACTGTTCCATCTGAAAGGGTCTTCGTAGAGAGTATTCTTACACTCAAAAGTAGCTCCTCATTCCATCGCTTATTATAAGGTAGTTTGACTAGCTATCGTGTCCAAGCCAGATTTCAACATAGCTCTTCCAGAATAGTTCCAGTCTCTGATATCTTGCTCGATAAAGAACCATTTGAGTGTTTTCAAGATAAGTTCAACACTAAAACCACTTTTGAATTTCAAATCACTAAACTCTTTAAGCACTCCTGACGGGTCTTTACAGTTGTAGACTTTAGTAATAGCTTCATGCAAGTGTTTGTATAGAGTAGGGTTTTCTTCTTTCTTCTTTTTCAAGTCTTCAAAAATGTCGTCATGCTTCGGATTATCTTTTCCATTCATGAACACCTTGTCTTCTACATGAATGAGAAAATCAAATCCCTTTTTCAAGTATGCTGGTCGAGTAAGATAGATTCTGCTACCATCGTCAAGTTCTTCTACATAATAGGTATACCTAGATGTCTTTTCACCCGTTCCAGTTCCAGCTTCTTCCAAAAGAAACTGCTTAACTATTTTCTTCCTCAGCTCTCTACGAGGTAGGCTTCCATCAATTTTTATGGTAAGTTCATGTCTGGTCATAGAAATCGTTTTAGGCTTTGAGGTTAATACCCATAAACTTAATTACATAATGAGTGTAACATTTTCTATATATGTTGTAAGTATATAGTAATTACCGAGGCGTGAATAATTGGACTGGGAAACGGTTAGCTTCGTGTTATCAAGCGGATTGAGGTTCAAAACATTATTGCAGTTGAGCAAATCAAAAAACACTCCTAAAAAATTATCTATTTTTCTCAATAAGCCTATCAGTCATGTGAGTAAGACTTTGAAAGAGTTAAGAACTAAGGGCTTAATTGAATGTCTAACTCCTAGCAGAAAAAAAGCAAGACTTTATTCAATAACTAAATTGGGTAGTGAAGTCATAGAAGAAGTAAACAAACTTACAGAAAGGGAGAAAGCAAAATAATGGAAGTTGAAAACAAACTTGAAAAAGAAAAAAAGACATACCGTCCCATGGAATTAGTTACCTTTGAAGACTTCCAGAAGTTCATTGCAGAAAGAAAAGCTGTGACAATAGAAAAAGTTAATGTTAAGGTAGGCAATGAATGGAAAATCAAAAAACATGCTCCGCCGAAAGAATACGCTAAAGAGAATACAACGGTATGGAGTTTTCCAAATAGAGGAAATTGGGCTACGCATAAAGGGAATTATAGGGGCAATTGGTCACCTTACATTCCTAGAAACTTGATACTCAGATATACTAACCCTAATGACATGGTTTTAGACCAAATGGTCGGTTCTGGAACAACCCTTGTAGAATGTAAACTGTTAGGAAGAAACGGCATTGGAGTAGACATAAACAGAGACGCTACTATGGTTACCCTTGATAGACTCAATTTTGCCTATAATTCTCTAGACCCAAATTATCCAAAAAACCTCGAAATTGCAACTTATGTTGGAGACGCTAGGAATCTAGAGAAAATTGAATCCAACTCAATTGACCTCATAGCAACTCATCCCCCTTATGCTGGAATAATAACTTATACCAAAAAAAGAGTAGAAGGCGACCTCTCAAGCCTCAAATTTAAAGATTACCTAAAGGAAATGAGGGTAGTTGCACAAGAATCGCTAAGAGTCTTGAAACATGGAAAACATTGTGCAATATTAATAGGCGACACTAGAAAACACTTGCATTACATCCCTATTTCAAAAAAAATCTTGGAAGTTTTTCTAGATGTTGGATTCATTTTGAGGGAAGATGTCATCAAACTTCAATGGAAAACTAAAACGACTAGAGAACGATGGAGAGGAAAAAGCTATAAATTCCTCAAGATAGCTCATGAACACCTCTACATCTTCAGAAAACCTCTAGAAGAAGAGAAGACTTCAAGACTCAAATACAGTTCAAAATGGCTTAACAAACAAGTGTAATTAACATATAACTAAAATACAACCAAATTAATCAGTTTCTAAGCCTTACTTTGAAGCATGAACTCTAAGGAAGTATCCCGAAAACTCTCCTATTTCTATGCAACACTTGACCTAAAATCTGAGTTACCAGAACGCACCATCTCTGAAGGACTAACACCATTTCTAAAAAAGATGTTTAAGGAAGAAGAGAATTTTTGGAAATATGCAGAGTTTCTACAAAAACTCAAAGATACATACAAGACCGAAAATGCATTGATTAAAAAAGTAGCAGATATGCTGAAAAGTGACCCCAGATATTTTTTAGTTCTTGCACACTTACATAGGCAACTAAGGTTCACAAATCTAGAATTAGTTCATTTCCTATTTGACCGCAACAAACTCAATACCCTTTCATATTACGTCTCTTTGATGAAGTCAGACCCAGTTTTCAAGCAATTGGCTATAAAAAGAGCTAGTCTAAGTAGCTGGTCTGCCTACGTTGGGGAAATTAATCTCGAAAGTTCGGAAGCGAATGTTCTTGCATCATTCAAAAAAGTTGTTACTAGCTATCTTGGTAGTGAAAGTAAACGTTGGAAACGTTGGAAATCAAGAATCGAAAATGATTCTACATCCTCGGATAGAATAGCAGAATTTGTTGTAAGGAATGAAGACTTGAAACAACTAATAGAGAGCGGTTCAGTTGTAAATGCCCTAAAACGTAGCCTTAGAACAGTAAGTGTAGAAATTCTCAAAAAGGAGAGAGGTGAGTATGGTTCAAGACAAATTGAAGACATTCTTTGCTCTGCTGGATTTGTTTTTGAACCCTACGAGAAGATAGGCGATATTGAGGAATTGGAGAAAACAATTAGTTCTCAGAAGACTTTGTTTGAGACAAAGAGCAAATACATTTACACTAAAGAGAAAGAATGGAAAAGAGAAGAAAAACGTTTTGATTTCGTTTTAATTTCAAATAGAAAAGTTCAGTTTGTAATAGAGACAAATTATTATACTACAGCTATGTCAAAAGTGAGAGAAGTCGTCAAGCATTTCGTTGAGCTAAAGAAGGCTTGTAGAGAAAAATATAGGCTTATTTATATCACAGACGGAATGGGATGGCTCAAGTTGGCAAAGAGTGTAAAGAGCATGATAGAATTTGAAATAGAAGAACAAAAAACAGAGCGTTCTCCAGTTCCATTTCTTATGAATCTAGAAATTTTCAGACAAGACATAAGGTTAATAAAATCTGAAATGAGATAAACGAGTCTTCGTCTCGGGAATCTTACATGTGGAAATAATGTTAGAAAATGTCATATAATACTTCTCGTAGTAACCTTAGAATGGGGAAATGAAAATGGTAAAATGTCCCAGATGTGGAAGAGAAGTTCCCAATGCTTCAAAGGAGTGGAACTACTCAAGATACCAAGTCAAACTGTTCAAGTGCGGGGGATGTGACAAGACCTTCAAGGTATACTATCGTGAAGGGAAACTCAGCCACACTATCCCAAGATCGAAATGATATATTTCACTTGCATTTTTAAGCTTGTGCTTTTCTGGATTTGCGCATGTAGAACTGTTGAAGCATTAACATAGAATTTCTGTGCATGCGATAACATCGGCAAGAGATGTTGAAGATGGATGAGGACCTTGAAATAGGAAATGATTTGCGCTTGTGGGTAGGGAATTGTATCAAAAAGCTGCTGACTAAGTTCATGGAAAATCCTTTCTTCTTCTATACAGAGTCGGATATGCACTGCTATCTCTATCATCTCTTACTTCAAGAAGAGGAATTACTGACAGAATATCCTACCAAAGATGAAATACCAACGATTCTACTTCATAGAGAATATCCAACCTTAGGCAAATATACAAAAGAGGATGACCTTTTGAAACCAAGCCAAATGGACGGACTAAGATTTTCTTAGACCAAAAGAGTTATGGTTTCAAGCATCCATTTCTAAAAGAAGGATGGGAAGTCTGTTGGCGAAAAGTGAAGGCAATGAAATTCATATTCAGAATGTAGTGGCCTCTGTGATGATGAGGCAGACCTTCGACTTAGACGCCATAGTTAAAGCCTTTCCAGACGTTGAATACCGACCTAAAGTGTTTCCAGGTTTAGTTTTCAGGTTAAAGAAGCCAAAAACGGCTACGCTCATATTTAACTCAGGAAGAATGGTTTGCACGGGCGCTAAATCTGAAAAAGAGGCGCGGAGAGCCGTTAAAAAGGTAGTTAAGAAACTAAAGTCAGGCGGCATAATAATTAAAGGAAAACCGGAAATAAAAATTCAGAACATTGTAGCCTCTGGAAAACTCAGCGGACAAGTTGACCTCGTAGAATTTTGTAATCGAGCTCACTTGGGTGGAAGCCTAATGTACGAACCGGAGCAGTTCCCCGCTGCAATTTACCGAATGCACAACCCAAAAGTGGTTTTACTAGTTTTCTCCACCGGCAAGATCGTGTGCACAGGCGCCAAAAAGGAGAGTGAGGTGCCTGAGGCTGTGGAAAAGCTTCAGAGGTCGCTGGAAGAGATTGGTGTGCTGAGTAAGAGAAACGTATAGCATACGTTGAGTCGGAAAGTTTATGGGAAAATTAAATAACTAATCGAAGGAAGGTTAAAGGGATGAAAATCATCCTTACTGCTGACCGAACCCTCATGAGCGATTACCATCATAATGAGTTCATAGGTTTCGGAACCTGCGCCCCTCCTAACGTGATTCCAGAATGGCTTTACAGTGCTCTCTTCTTTCCTCCCATAAAGGCTAGAAAAGGTATTCCAGAGGCGGCACCCTACGGATTAAGAAAGATTGAAGCCCAGTTGATAAGCGAAGGCCTCCAAGTTTTAACAATAGACCCAGATCATCTGGGGGATTACATTGATGAAGCTGACTTTTTAGGAATTCACGTTATGGACCCCTTCGGTTTAGGTCCAGCCTCCAGCACCCTTGCAGCCATACTAAAGAAAGAACCGTATTTGGCGAAACACTTCCATATGTTAATGGAAAAACCTGAGCTGAAAGAGGCTAAAAAGAGGGGTTTAAAAATTTTTGTGGGTGGATCTGGGACTTGGCAGTTTCATTTCCGACCAAAATTTGTTAAAGAGTACGGCATTGACTGTATTGTGGAGGGTGAAGCTGAAAAGGTTGTGGGGCCGCTTGTTAGGGCAGCCTTGAACGGCGAAGAACTGCCACGGTACTATAAGGTTGATGTGAAGGAAACTCCAAGCGTTGAGGAGATTCCTAATATCGTTGCGCCTTCCGTTAATGGTTTAGTTGAAATCGGAAGAGGATGCTGTCGGGGATGCAAGTTTTGCAGCGTGACGCTTAGACCTCTACGGTGGTACCCCCTTGACAAGATTCTAGCGGAAATAAAGGTTAACCTAGACAGCGGCTATACTAGCGGAGCGCTTCTCCACGCTGAAGACGTCATGTTGTATGGTTCTAAGAATACTATACCGAACCGAGAGAAATTGTTGGAACTGCACAAGCTTGTTAAGAAGCGTTGTGAAGGGGTTTTCTGGAGTCATTGTTCTTTAGCGGCAGCATCCGTAAACCCTAAGCTTTTGTCTGAAATTGCCGAAATTATTGTTGACGATAAGCAAAGGTGGTGGGGTGTGGAGATTGGGATTGAAACTGGCTCTCCGGAGCTTATGAAGAAGGCTATGCCTGCGAAGACTCATCCGTTTAAGCCGGAACAGTGGCCTGAAGTCGTTAGAACAGGCATGGGCATCATGCACGACAACATGTTGGTTCCAGCATGCACATTGATTGTTGGTTTACCGGAGGAAACAGAAAACGATGTGGCTAAAACCATAGAGTTGATAGATGACCTTAAAGACTTTAGAAGTTTGATTGTGCCATTATTTTTTGTTCCAATGGGCAGACTGAAAAAGGAACATTGGTTCAAAAAGGAAGAAATGAACAAGTTGCACAAAGATTTGTTAATTCAGTGTGTAAAACATGACTTACACTGGGTTAGCGAACTCATTAAACTCTCGTTCAGGCGTAATTTCCTTTTGCATCCTCTATACAAGCTATTTGTCAAAATCATCGAGCACAAGGCTACTAACATAGAAATTTAGAACGCAGGAATAGAGATATCTCACGCATATATCCCCAATTTTCTGTTAGATGTTCCGTGAGGGAGTATATTGTACGCTGTTACACAGAATGTTTCCTTCTGTACAGTATAACTGCCAGTAGCGTTGCTACCATATTTATAGGGACGTAATTAGCGGGGTGAAAACTGTGGGATTGCTGTTGTTCCTATAACATTGTATTCAGTAAGCTTAGCAACAGAGAAAGTGCACGGGAATGTATAGGAGATGTGAGTAAAGGAGGTTCAACTGCTTCTCATTATACCTTAGAATGTCTTCATATCGGTCTAATTCTAATCTTCTTTTCTGTCGCTACTATTATATGGTCGTAGATGGAGTTTTTATGCTTCTCTAGAATGTTGCGTATCAATCCAATCTTCGTTTCTATGGTCTCTTCTTTCAGTCTGAGGAGTACTAGGTCTGGTGGTTTGTAAATGGTTGCCAGCCACCCGAAATCCTTGTCGTTAGTGATAATTATGCGATTTTCCCTTTTGGCTTTCTTTACAATCTCTATGTCTTCCGCTTTCTTCATAATTTCTATAACCGAGATGGAGTCGAAGCCCATCTGCTTCAATTTTCGGAAACTCTTATACCTGTGCTTTCGTCGACCAAAAACTTCAGCAAGGCAGCCTCATTCCACTGTCAAGGGATAAACTTCCTCTCTACCCATAACCTCAGCCGCGTAAAGCAAGGCAGCCATGATATTATCTTTCTTCAGGTGGGGGTAATCCTTTAAAATGTCATCGAAAGACAAGCCCTGAGCCAAAAGCCTCAAACTTGTTCCACAGGGATTCTGGTGCCCTTGATTACGGGTTTTCCTGTCATAACCTTTGGATTTACAACTATTCGGTTCGGAAGCCTCTCTTCAACCTTCAAAGCGCCATACTCCAAATTCTATCTGTCACTGGAATATTTAAAACTCTTCACTATCCAAAGCAAGCGCTAAACAAAATAGAGTGCATTTTATTAAGGAAGAATCTGCAACAAAAAACGAATCAAACGTTTAGCCGTTTTTTTCAGTTCTTGAGTCAACCCTTCCCCAAAATCACCTTCTTTGGGTTGTATGGCAAGCAAGGCAATTTTAGCTTGAGTTGTCTTTTTAAGGTAATCGCAGAACATTCTCAGCGGGAGAGCATGTGTAGACACAGCTGGGAAGTTCGCAAGCTCTTCCGGGTCGACCAGTCTAAAAGACCCAGGTTTCTGGTTTAACAGGGCGGCGTCAATAAGCAAAATGTGTGTGGGCTTAAACTCAATAATCGGTTGAATAAAACTTTCTGGAACCGTTTCACATTCAATTAAACAAACGGCGCTGGAAGTCTTTTTCTGCAAGCCCCTTACAATTTTTGTCCCCACAAAGTCATCTTTTCTTAGCGGATTTCCAATGCCCGCTACAACCACCTTTTCTGCGTCTAACAGCCAATTCTGCAGTTCTTCTTCAGGCATACTTTTATTGGAGCGCTTTCTCAATTTATGATTCCCCGGGTAAACTTTGATGTATGGAATTCGCCGTGTTGATATAAGTGTGAGCAACTTTATAAAAGAAGCAATCAGACTTGAAAATTGTCCACGAAGATTATGGCGGGTTAAATGTGCAGTTGCGAGAATATCGTGAAAGCGACTTTCTTGGCTTGGCAACATTATACAAGCTTTTCTTTAATGAAATGAGAGAGTGGCAAGGCTGGGGTGCACTTAAATTAGAAGATAAACAGGCTGAGAAGATCGCTAGAGAAAGCCTTAACCACAATTCCTTAGTGTTTGTAGCCGAAGAAAAAGGCAATCTCGTGGGGTTTGCCCGAATACAGCTGTGGGATGGAGCGTATTTTGTAAGAGAAGTTTTCGTCAAAAAATCCTGTAGAAGAAGAGGAGTTGGCTCCAGTCTTTTGGCTAAATGTGAAGAAGAGGTTGGGAGGGCAGGGGAAACTTCGCTTTATCTTATGGTGGAGCCTAAAAACTTAAGGTCACTAAATTTTCTTGTGAAAAACGGCTTCGACACATTGAACACAATCGAACTACGTAAAGACTTTGCAGAAGGTGGAGCACCAGAAAGAGAAGGTGAAATTCAAGTTTTGGGTATAAGGCTGAGGCTGTTGAAGAGAAAAATTTTGTGAATGAATTATCTCTCTAAAACCTTTAATAAGTTCTTCTCTGAGTTGTAGATTTTCACTTCGAGAGGCATTTGCCCTATGGCAAAGTGTGTGGCGCATGCAAGACAGGGGTCATACGCTCGAAAAGCCATCTCCACCATATTCAACAACCCCTGATCCACCTTTCCACCATGTATCAGCGATTTAGCTGCGTCCCTTATAGACATGTTAATGGATGGAGCGTTGTTAGTTGTAGCTACAATAAGATTCACGTCTTGAACCAAGCCTCTATCATCTAATTTGTAGTGGTGAATTAACGTGCCCCGCGCAGCTTCCACAATTCCTATGCCTTCTCCTGGCTTGCCCGGTTTGTTGCGAACCTTCTTGCTTGTGATTTCTTTATCTCTGCTTAGTTCTAGCGCTCTTTCAGCTGCGTAAAGGATTTCGATTAATCTCGCCCAGTGGTAGGCTAAAGTTGAGTGCACTGGTTTTCCACCTAATGTTTCATACATTCGTTTGTATTCTTTTTGTGCCAGCGGCGTGGTCATGCCATCAGAAGCATTTAGACGTCCAAGCGGTCCAACCCGGAAGATGCCGCTGTCCGGTCCGTCGATGAAACCTGCCCATCCCACTTTCTTTAAGTATGGAAACTTGACATAACTCCATTCTTCCACATGTTCCTCAATCACATCTAAGTACTGTGGTGGGGTGAACTTTACGAATTCTTTGCCGTTTGGGGTGACCACATGGACTTTTCCGTCGTAGAAGTTGACTTTGTTGTTTTCGTCCACCAAACCCATGTAGTAGGTTTTTAAGGTGTATGGGTCGCTCTTAATCAAGTCCACATACTTCTTGTTCTTCAACACAACATCGTCGAACAACTTCAATGAGAATTTAGCGAACTTCACTTCGGATGCGGCCATGTTCTCAATTTCTTGTCTCTCCTGCTCTGTGAGGGTTTTGGAGATTCCTCCAGGAAGCCCAGACACTGGATGAGTTGCTTTCCCACCCAATATGGCGGTAATTTTCTGTCCGTAGGCTCGGTGCTTAATCACTTCTTTACCAACGTCTAAGCCAGCTTTTTTGATCAAGCCAAAAATGTTTCTTTCGGATGGAGGAGCATCAGGACCTACGACGAAATCTGGGGCTGTGAGGAAGTAGAAGTGTAATATGTGGTCGTAAATTATGTAGCCGCAGTACATGAGCTCCCTCAGTTTTTTGGCGGCGGAAGGAGGCTCTACATGAAACGCAGCGTCCAAGGCTTTAGTTGAAGCGAAATGATGTGCAACTGGACATACACCACAAATTCTCTCCGTTATCTGCGGCATAAGTTCAGCTCTTCTTCCAATGCAAAACCTTTCAAACCCTCGAAGCTCTGGAATCTGAAAGTAAGCGTTTTCCACATCGCCTACTTCGTTTAGGAATATGGAAATTTTTCCGTGTCCTTCAAGTCTTGTGATGGGATTTATGGTGATTTCTTTCATTTCTTTACTTTCCTCCGAAGAATCGAAGCTGGAAGAGAATACATGTAAAACGTTCCCAAGGGGTCCCTGATTTGGTCAATCAATTTTTTGACGTCGAATCCTTCTTGCTCCTGGTCTATTCCCAGAACAGAAGCGAGTGCGCTAAGCATGGCAGCTCCCTGCTCCGGCTCGTTTGGGCATGGCCCTCCACATCCAGTGCAGGGCATTCCAGCTTTAATACAGGTGGCGCCGCATCCCGCGCGGGTGGCTGGTCCCATACAGATGATTCCCTGTTCTAAGAAGCATTTCTCCGGTTCGGGAGTAACCTCGTGAATATATTTTATCTCCGAGATTCTTTTTTCCTCCTTCTTGTATGGGCACTCGTCGCAAACCGATTTAACCGGAGCAAGCACTGAACCTTTTGGAGGTAACTCATTTTTTGCGATAGCTTCCATCGCCTTTAGGATTAAGTCGGCAGGTGGGGGGCAGCCAGGTATGTAATAGTCCACCTCCACCGTCTGGTCTAAAGTTTTCACAGTGTCATAAAATGTGGGCAACGTTAAGTTGCCTTCTTTAGCCTTGAACAAAGTTTTTGGGGTCACCGCACGTGGGTTTTTAGTTGAAAAGGTTTGAAGATAGATTTTTTCAAAAATCTCTTTTCTATCTGAAATGTTTGCCAGTCCAGGGATGCCACCTTGACAGGCGCAGGAGCCAAAGGCGATTAGAGTTTTCGCTTTCTTTCTTAACACTTTTGCCATGCGTTCGTTTTCTTCGGTTCGGATAGCACCGTTAAAGAAGCAAACGTCAATGCTTTTGTCCGGCATGTTTTCTACGTCTTTGTATTTTATGTCCATGGCGACAGGCCAGAAAACAACATCCGCTAATTCCACAACTTCTAGAATTTTCTCGTTAATGTCTAAGACTGCAATTTCACATCCTCCGCAACTAGCCGCCCAGTAAAAGGCGAATTTCAGTTTTTCTTTCTTTTTTTCCATTTTAACAGTCACTGCTCACACCAAGCTTAAGATTTTAGACGGGTTTACTCTCAAATCTTTAAAAGCTAACTCGTCCCGGTTCATTCCCATGGCAAGTCCTAAAAGTTGAGGGTAATGAAGAACAGGGATGCCGAATTTTTCGTTGAAAGTTCTTTCTATTTTAGACTGGTGTAGGTCGTACATCATGTGGCAGAAGGGACACACCGTAATTAATGCCTGTGCCCCCACTGCTCTCACATGGTCAAGCTTCTCTCTAGCCAACTCAAGTGGGATTTCAGAGTTAACACCTATTATTGGGTTTCCGCAGCACTCTGTTTCATCCATGTAATCTAAACATTCGGCGCCGGTTAACCTGATTAGATTTTTAAGTGTTGTCGGGTTTTCTGGGTCGTCGGATCCAACGTACTTTTTGGGACGAACAACATGGCATCCTGTATGTTGTGCAACATGGAGTTGAGTTAGCGGCTTCTGAATGGCATCCTTTATTTTTTCGAATCCAACATCTTCTGCGAGTACATGGATGAGGTGTTTAACGTTTATTGTTCCTTTAAATTCCATGCCTATTTCCTTCAGGTACCCATTAATTTTCTCTCTGAGTTTTTTATCTTCTTTAAGCTCTTTGTTCACGTGATTTAGGATGCCGAAACATCCATTACATAGGGTTATTATGTCTAAGTTCTGTTGCTCCGCTAAACAGAGGTTTCGCGCTGCCATGACAAGCATCATTTCATGGTTTACTGGGTCAAGTGGGAATCCGCAGCAATTAAACTCTGGCATCTCAACCAATTCTACATCAAGTTTATTGAGAACTTTCCTAGCGGAAATCTCGTAGCTGGAGACTCGGTATGGAATAACGCAGCCCAGAAAAATTAAGTACCTTAACCCCGACATTTAGCTTTTCACCTTTTCAAGAATCTTTGAAAAACCAGTGATTTCAAAAAGTTTTGCCACATCTTTCATGTTAGCTTTCGGAAGGGGAGGTAATCCCAGCTTCTCTCTTTTTGTGAGTCTACGCTTCGGGATCATGTATGCGTACCCGGTCTTCTGGATGTTAGAAGCCAACTCTTTGTATACAGCTGGCATTGTTCCCTTTTCCACAGTTAGGTTTCGGAGAATACGTACAATGTCGGCGATTCCCACGTCTTGAGGACAACGATCGATGCACGTAAAGCAGGTGGAACAGAGCCAGATGAGGTCGTTTGAAATAAGCCTATCTTTCAGACCTAATTGAGTCATTCGGACTAGTTTTCTTGGTCTGTAAAAGTCGCTGAAACGGGCGATAGGGCAATCGGAGGTGCAAGTTCCACATTGGAAGCACAGCATAAGCTTTTCTCCGCCAGGCATCTTACTGATTTCGTACTTGAACTCAGGATCAATTTCTGAGGCTCTGATGACTTCCTGCACAGTTTCAGACATTACCTTGACCTCCTCCGGCCTTTTTTAAAGGGTTTGGGCCAAGCTTCTTAATTTCCTTCACAATATCCTTAATAATTGTTGCGAATCGCTCCCCCTCCGAAGCAGAAACCCACTCCAGCCTAAAGCGTTCTGGTTCAAAGCCAAACTGTTCAAGAAGCTTTCTTAACAAAATCATTCTCCGTTGAGCTTTGAAGTTGCCGGAGATATAGTGGCAGTCTCCGGGGTGGCAACCTGCAACTAAGACGCCGTCCGCGCCATTTTTGAACGCTTCCAAAACGAAAACTGGGTCGATTCTTCCGCTACACATTACTCGGATGATTCGTATGTTAGGTGGATATTGGATTCTGCTAACTCCAGCTAAGTCAGCACCCGCATAACTGCACCAATTACACAAGAAACCAACGATTTTTGGTTCAAATTCTTCAGTCATACATTGCCTCCTCCACTAACATCGCTTTGACTTGAGCGATGATTTGGTCATTGGTGAAATGCCCCATGTTTATAGCTTTAGTGGGGCACGCAGAGCCGCACACACCGCAACCTTTACACAAAGCTTCAATAACATGCGCCACCCGTTTCCCATCCCCAGTTTCTTTCATTTCGATGGCTCCATAATCGCAGAGAGATTCACAGATTCTACATCCACTACATAAATCTTCATCCACTGTAGCGATGATTCCCTCCATTTCTAACGTTTTCTTCGACAAAATAGTAGCCGCCCGAGATGCAGCGGCGCAAGCCTGAGAGATACTTTCATCGATAAACTTTGGCGAGTGCGCCAACCCGCACAAGAATATACCGTCGGTTGCGAAGTCAACCGGGCGAAGCTTCACGTGCGCTTCTAAGAAGAAGCCGTCTTTAGTAAGTGGGACCTTTAACATTCGTGCTAAACGTTGATTATCTGGGTTTGGAACCGTAGCCACGCTTAAAACCAGGAGGTCGGGCTCAATGGAAATCCATTTTTTAATAATAGGCGCCCATGTCAACAGATTGAGTTTTCCGTTTTCCCGCGAAACCTTTGGTTTAGTTTCGTCATCGTAGCGAAGGAATAATACGCCTTTTTCTGCGGCATCACGGTAGTAATCCTCCCTGAATCCGAACGTCCGAATATCCTTGTATAGTATGTAAACGTCTGTTTCCCGACTTAACTCCTTGATTTTTAAGGCGTTCTTAACCGCCTGACCACAACATATCCGCGAACAGTTAGGCCGCTCTTCGTTTCTTGAACCTACACACTGTATCATGACAACGGTGTTCGCTTTAAATTCGCCTTTGGCTAGTTTTTCCTCCAATTCACGTTGCGTTAACACACGCTTATCAACGCCGTATAGGTACTCAGTGGGTTTATATTCAACGGCGCCAGTTGCAACAATCATAATGCCATGTTTGACTTTCTCGCTTTCATCATCATGTTTCAATGTCGTTTCAAAGTTCCCGACGTATCCCGTGATGTCCTCGACTTCCGTGCCGAGATGAACGTGAATCTTCTCGTTTTCAGTAATTTCTCTAATTATGGAACGTAATTGTTCTTGCGGGTCTTCGCTCCCTAGTATGTAATGGATGTGACGTAGGTTACCCCCTAACTCCTTATCTTTCTCAACCAAATGAACTTCAAATCCTTGTTTCGCCAGTTCCAACGAAACGGTCATTCCGGAAAGCCCGCCACCAATAACTAACCCCACAGGAGTAATGTTAACCAATGGTTTGGGTAGCGGCCTTAGTTGTCGAGCCTTAGCCACCACCGACCGCACTAAGTCCTTCGCTTTTTCCGTAGCTTTCTCCGGCTTGTGCATGTGAACCCAGCTACATTGATCTCGAATGTTAGCCATTTCGAAAAGGTAAATGTTAAGTCCCGCCTCCCGCACGGTTTCCCTGAAAAGCGGTTCATGAGTCCTAGGAGTGCAAGAAGCCACTACTACACGGTTGAGATTGTGCTCCTTTATTTTTTCTCGCATTCTTTGCTGGGTGTCCTGTGAGCAAGTGTAAAGGTTATCCTCCGCATACACCACGTTCGGCAGCCTCTTTGCATATTCGACGACACTTGGCACATCTACAACGCCGCCGATGTTAATTCCACATTGACAAACAAACACGCCAATGCGAGGCTCTTCAGCTCGCACATCCTTCTCAAGCGGATACTCCTCTACAACCGCAAGTTTCCCCCGCTCCAAAGCGATCACACCGGCGGCTTTGACCGCCGCTCCACTGGCTTGTGCAACCGATTCTGGAATGTCTTTTGGAGCGGCGAAGGCGCCGCAAACGTATACTCCTAGCTTGGAGGTTTCGACTGGTGAGAAAGTGTTTGTGGAGCAGAAGTTGTATTTGTTGAGTTTGATGCCGAAAGTTTTGGCTAGATTTTCAACTTTTTTCGGTGGTTGCATCCCAACTGACAACACTACTAGATGGAATTCTTCGCTTTTCGGTTCCCCGTCTTCCACGTAACGCACAACAAGATTTTGTGAATCTGGATTTTCCTCCAAGCAGGCGACCCTGGACCTTACAAATCGAACCCCATATTCTTGTTTTGCCCGGTTATAGTAAGCATCAAATTCTTTTCCGTAAGCACGTATATCCATGTAAAAGATTGTGCAATCAAGCTTTATCTGTGCATGCTCCTTAGCTATAATTGCCTCTTTAATTCCATACATGCAACATGCAGAGGAACAGTAGTTATTTCCAAGCTTGGCATCTCTTGAACCAACACATTGAATAAAAGCTATTTTTCTTGGGATTTCACCATCAGAAGGTCTTAAAACAAGTCCGCCGTATGGTCCTGAAGCGCTTAAAATACGTTCAAATTCTATGCTTGTAACAACGTTTGGAAATCGCCCATAACCATATTCGCTTTTCAGTCTTGCATCAAATGGTTCGAATCCAGGCGCAAGAATAATTGAACCTACCTTCAAGGTTGCTTCGCTGTCTTGTTGGTCGTATTCGACTGCTTTTGCTTTGCAGATTTCTTGGCATGTTCCACATCCTATACACTTTTCACGGTCTATCATGAACTTTAATGGAACCGCCTGCGGATATTCAACGTAGATGGCGCTTCTATCGCTTAACCCTTCATTGAATGTGTCTATGGCTTCCACTGGACATTTTTGTGCGCACAACCCACATCCGTTGCATTTCTCTTCGTTTATGTAACGGCTTCTTTTTCGAATTTTTGCTTCGAAGTTTCCAGCTTCACCATTTAAACCCGTAACTTCCCCGTTTGTTATCAAAGTTATGTTCGGGTGTCTTCCAGCCTCCACAAGTTTAGGTGCGAGAATACACATTGCACAGTCATTTGTTGGAAAAGTCTTGTCAAGTTGTGCCATCACACCGCCTATACTTGGCGAGTGGTCAATCAGGTAAACCCTGAAACCCGAGTTTGCAAGGTCTAGGGCTGCTTGGATTCCGGCGACTCCTCCTCCAATTACAAGAACGGCTCCGATTTTTTCTTCAGCCATTTTTTATTGAACCTCCAAGGCTTTGTAAAGCGGAGTTGTTCTCTCCACATGGTCTAAGGTTATCATTCCTTTCCTACGCATGTTTACAATGTGGCGAAGCACTAGAGCGGGTTTCATGTTAGTAATCGTTGCTATTTCCTTAACCGATAACGGCTTTTCTTTGGTTAGGAGATGTATTTTGTGTCGGATGAATTCAGCTTTAATGATTTCATCCAGCAAAGCGTCAAATTCTTCTTGTGGGATTTTTTCTCCGTAAACGTTAAAGTCTTCAGTTAACTCTCTTTCTCTTCCTGTTAGAACCCTTAAACGAAAATCTTCCGCAGCATTTTTGGCTGCCAAAACATTCAACAGAACCTTTTCATCAAACTTTTGTCCCGCTAAAGGTGAAGATCCAAACTTTTGTATTTGTGCAGTAAAGTCCTTTATGAGGTGAATGAATTTTACTTCTTCGATTGGTGAGTGCCAACGGATATCTAAGCGTTCAGGCTCTAAGCCGATTAAACCTAGAAGGTTTTTAAGCATTTTAACAGTGTATTCAGCGTAAAGATTTCCTTCGACAAAATGGCAGTCTGGCGGAGTGCAACCAACTAATAAGACACCGTCTGCCCCTTTCTCAAATGTTTCAAGCACTACAACCGGATCTACTCTTCCAATACACATTACCCGTGCAACGTTAACATTTGGCGGAATCTGTGATGTTTGGTTAGTTTTTGTTTCTGCTATATCACAGAAAACCCAATTACATAAGAAACAAACAATTTTGGGCTCTTCAAAACTCATGCTAAATTATCTCCTTGAAGCAGTTAAAGCGCAGCTCAAAATACGGTCATTTGTAAAGCGCTGCATTGTTATTGCTTGTTCTGGACAACGGGCCGCACATATACCACAGCCTTTGCAAAGTTCTTCATTAACTTGCGCCACTTCTTCTTCATTCTTTTCTATGGCGCCAAATGGGCATACTATTGCACATACATTGCATCCTGTGCATCTATTTTCGTCAACTACAGCTTTGTCTGCTTCGCAAAGGTCTATTTTTGCGAGGCATTCAGAACATGGACCACAGCCAAGGCATCTGAAAGCTTCAAACATAGCTTTTCGCTTAGTTTCCTCAAAAAATTTTGTTACTTCCTCAATGCTTAGCCTAGGCTTTTCTATAGGAGCTTCGTATCTACGTGATTTTTCCGTTAAAGATTTCCAGTCCCTAACCCATGTTGTTTCCTCAATTTCCTCCCTTTCAGCTTTCAAGTCTTGACCATTTAAATACCGACGAATTGAAACTGCCGCTTGCTTTCCAACTCCAACGGCTTGAATAATGCTTGCTGGACCAGTTGTAATGTCGCCTCCAGCGAAAACCCCAGGTATCTTGGTTTCCATGGTTACAGGGTCAACCGGAATTAACGCTCTTCTTGTTTTTTCATCCAAAAGTTTAGTTGGTATGCATGATCTTTCTGGAACTTGGCCGATAGCTGGGATGACCAAGTCCACTCCATATTGATGCTCAGAAAAGCTAATAGGTATCGGCCGTCTTCTTCCCGAACTATCAGGCTCGCCTAATCGCATACGTAAACATTCAATCGCCTTAACCTTGCCGTTCTCACCAATAATTCGTTTTGGCGCAACCAGAAAATGAATTTTTATCTCTTCTCTTTCTGCTGCTTCTATTTCATGTGGAAGCGCAGGCATCTCATTTTGGGTGCGGCGGTAGAGAATCATTACTTCTTTTGCGCCAAGTCTTTTCGCTGTTCTAGCAGCATCAATTGCACTGTTTCCTCCACCGATAACCGCCACTCTTTCGCCTACATCTACGTGTTTTCCAAGTGATACGGCCCTTAAGAATTCAAGAACGTGAATAACGCCTTCTAAATCTTCACCTGGCACATTTAGTTTTCTACTTAGTTGTGTCCCAATAGCTATAAAAACGGCTTTGTAACCCTCATTTCGTAAACTTTCAAGTGTGACGTCTTTACCAAATTCTATTCCTGTCTTGATTTCAACACCTACGCCTTTGATGTAGGCTATTTCATTGGCCACGACGAACTTTTCCAGCCTAAAATTGGGTATACAATACCGCATCATACCGCCTGGTTCGGGCATCCGCTCAAAAACCGTAACTGGATAGCCTAGTTTTGCAAGTTCGTAGGCTACAGTTAAGCCGGCTGGACCGGCACCAATTATAGCTACTTTTTCTGTGCGTGTCTTTGGTATAGGCTCAGGCTTGACTCGTCCTTGCTCTCGTTCAATGTCAGCTACAATCCTCTTTAACGCTCGGATCGCAACCGCTTGGTCAAGGTTTACCCTTGCACAAGCATCTTCGCACGGACTGAAGCAAACTCTTCCACAGATTGCGGGAAACGGCATGTCTCTTCTTATGAGTTCTACAGCTTCCTTGAACTCGCCTCTTTGAATCAGAGAAACATATCCTTGAACATTTACATGCGCTGGACATGCAGCACGACATGGTGGCAACTTTCTTTTTGCATGTGTGCAAATGTTAGTTGCCATTTTTTTGCACCCGCTTCGGTATAGAGACTGTTTGGTTTATTTTCTCCTCTATTAACCCACCTAAGCTACGTTTGATTTATTTTTGACGCAAAAGAAAAATGGGGAGACGTCGTGAAGATTGTTCATTTCACTGGTAATCGGCCTTCAAGTTTGCTTATCCACTTGTTGTATTGCCTTGAACTGAACATGTCCTTTAGTTCCTGCTCTAGAGTTAGTGAGTTTTTGGGTTTGATTTCTATTATCCATCCTTCTTTGTAGGGGTCTTCATTAATTAGGTGTGGTTCATTTTTGAGGTTTTCGTTAATTTTGACGATTTTACCGCTAACTGGGGCGTACAAGTCGAACATGAACATCCATGTTTCAGCTACACCGAACGTCCCCATCTTTTTAACTTCTGTTCCCACAGATTCTATATAGATATAGGCTATTCCCTCTAAATGTTTCTGCGCATAGTCTGATAAGCCAACCCTTATGTTTCCCTCAGGCGTTATCTGTGCCCACGTGTGTTTCGGTGTGTAAAGCAGTTGCTCAGCCACTGCAAGATATTTCTTGCGTTTTTCTACTGGAATTCCTTCTATTCGCATTAACTCTTCTAAGCGTAACCGAATTGCCTCGGAAACAAATTCCGAAATGCTTCTGTAGCGGCCAGTTTGGAGCATCTCCTTGATTTTCTTTACGAGTCCCTTTCTTATGCTTACGGTTTTCCATTCAGACATTTTTTATTGTTCTCCTTCAGGCTTAGTTGATGTATAACAGAAACGAAAAATATATACGTAATGCATGTATAAAAAATAATAGTAAATACTATCAAAGGAGCGACTATCATGGAAAGCAGAAAAGTTCAAAAGGTAGGTTACTCAACCATAACCGTATCGCTTCCAAGCAGATGGGTAAAACGACATAACATAAAGCCGAGCGACCTTGTTTTTATTGTGCCGGAAGTAGACGGCACTTTACGAATTGTGCCGAGCGATTTAGCTCGAAAGGAAGAAGCAGAGGAATACATCGTGAATGCCGATGTATGTGTCGAGAAAGGGTTTTTAGAAAGACTTATTGTTGGAAGCTACCTACTTGGACGAGATGTCATCAGAATAACTTCAACAAGTAGGATAAAAAGTGAATGCGTAGAAGAAGCTAGGGGTATCGTTCACAAACTTATCGGAATCGGCATACTAGAAGAAACTCCAAAAAATATTCTTCTTCAATGCTCTGTTGACCCAACCAAATTTCAAATGGATATGCTAATTAGACGCTTATCCCTAATAGCCTCAACAATCTACAGTGAAGCAATGCAGGCGCTTTTAGAAAAGGACACAACACTAGCCATAGACGCCATCAACCGTGAAGACGAAGCAGACATGATATATTTCTTGGCGACACGATTGCTTGTTTTGGCGCAGCGAAAACGAGACATAGCTGAAAAAATCGGTTTAACTAAAATTATCTTAATTCCTTGCACTTGTTTGTTGCTACAATATCTCGAACTGATCGCCGACTACTCTGAAGACATAGCAAAACAAGTAATAGAGCTTGAAAAATATAAAGCACCACTCAGCAAAACAACACTCGAAAAAATTGATCACCTCGGCGAGTTAACTCACACCATATTTCAAAAGGCTGTGGACTGCATTTTTACAAAAGATCTAAAGATTGCAAATAGCTTATTAGAAATGCACAAAGTTCTCGAGAGCGAAATTGAACAAGAAACGTACAAAGAACAAGAAATTCCCCATTTAAGAACAATAATTTCAACCTTAAGCAAAATTGCAGATAAAGGCGCAACAATTGCTAACTTGTCAATTAATACGACCCTAATGAAGTCAGACAAAGAAATCGGGAGAATTCTTAAAATAAAAAAGCATGAACGGACTGTACCGTTCCCGGTTAAAAGAAAATAGCTTGTTGCCATAAAATACTCTTTTCCGCTAGATTTAACTCACTTATAACTTACAAAGATTAAAAAAGGTGAGAGTATATTTTAGTAAATAGAAGAACATTCTGTAGGGCTTCCAAATGGAAGATTTCGAAGAAGCGCTGCGTAACATTGACGTTTTCTGTCGAATATTAGTAAAGAAAATTGTTGAAGATGATGATTGTTCCCAAAATATTGTGGTTGAACCCATTGAAAAACTTGTCAGGAGCAAATATATTATAGAAGAAAGTCCAGAATCACTTCCTCCAACAAAGTATCTAATCCCTATTCCCCAAGCAGAGGAAGCATTAATCGACGTTTTTGAAGATGAAAGTTGCGTAAAAATTTTCTTCCAGTG
>JAYEKF010000109.1:0-5179 GCA_034660895.1 Thermoproteota archaeon
TTAGATCCAGACAAAGAGTGCGAGGGGCAGTTCACAGGCTTTTAACCAGTCTCCTGCCTGTAACTGACGCTTTGGATGAGGACACCCGAAAAAAATACGGCGTCTTAGACATGCAGAGGGCGGTACAGGTGATCGCCAGCCGGAGTACGAGAACAGATGTGTTTATGCGAGAAGAACTGTTGGGCAAAAGCTTCGCTTGGGTTGTCCTTATTGACGCGAGTAGAAGCATGGGACCTCTCGGCGACGAAACAAGAGACATATGCGTCTGTTTAACCGACTGTTTGGGGAAGCTAATGAGAGATCCAGGTTCTTGGGCGATCTACGCATTTAATGACCGTTTTCTTGTTTTGAAGGATGCGAAAGAAACGTATTCGCGGGCGGTGAAAGCGAGGCTGGGAGGACTGAAATTTGAAGGACCCACCTACATGCCAGACGCTCTGAAACTTACAGGTGAAATTCTGAAAAGAAGAACAGAAAGTTTAAGGTTGCTAGTAGTTGTTTCTGATGGATGGCCTTACGGATACCTGGACATAACTGACACTTTGACAGAAACACTGAGCTACTTGGGAAAAGCGCAGATAACCGTAATTGGAATTGGAGTGAATAGCAACCGCATGAAGAAATTTTTCAGACTCAACTGCAACATCAAGGAGCCACAAGACATAGACAAGAAAATCCCGCCATTGTATAGCGTGGTAAGTAGGGCTATTGTTGGCTAACGGAAAACATCTTACGCAGAAAGATCGATGTTGAATTTGAATTTTTCCGCGAAATCAACGTCCTTTTTGTGACGTAACACAATTTTCTCTGGAATTCCATCTCGTAGATATGTTATGTAAAGGATGTCTTTTCCTAAACCGGATCTTTCTAAGTCTTCTAAGGTGCTCTTAACTTTATCCATTCGGTCAATTTTCTTGTTTATTTCTTCGATTGCCTCGAAAAGTATCTCTGCTTCTCCTCGTTCGTTTGCGCAAAGCATTAGATTCTTGAAAGGAATCCACTCCAAGGATAAACCTAGCTCTCCTGTTTCACTTTTTCCTTTCCGCGTTCTCGCTCTGCTTTTCAGGGTTCTTTCTAATTTTTTAAACCATTCTTGGCTACCATAAATTTCTTCGAAGTCTCGAAGGAAAGATCCCAACCATTGGCTGTATTCATCTACTAGAGACTCGTACTGCTCAATTTCTTCATCGACGGTCCTTTGTATGTCCTTGAGAGAATAGAAAGTGCGTATCTCCGTAATGGGCGTCTCCAATTTCTTACACAGTCCTCGTTTTAAGTGGTTCTTCTGAAACTCGTTTTTTCCAAATAAATGGTCACGCTTTCTATTCCATACGAATCAAAATAATGAATAAGAGAATTTGTGTATGCTCATTCGCTACATACATAGACCGTTTGCTCCTGACTCACATGAGGCTCGACTAGTGCAAAAGCAACAATCAGATAGATGCTGGCCCCTAACGTTCGACATAACATTTCAGGGGCTTGCCAAAACCAGCTTGCCGCGCCGTTGAAATGAGGGGCTGCAATAAACCATGCGAAAATAACATCTACAAAAAACTCAACAATTTTTGACCATGGACCTGATAGGCGAACAAAATGAGAGTCCAAAGAGAGAGTTAGATAGATGGGTGTGCTCATTAACACATTGAACATGGTCAAACCCAAGGGGATGCCATAAACTTCCATGAATCCTCTCGCACGTACATTCGCCTCTTGAGCTGGTGTGCTGCAAAAAACGAGCGTAACAAAATAATCCAAAAAAATGAAACAAAACAAGAGACAAAGCCTCTTAGCCCACGAATTATTTTTAGGTATCAAATATTTCAGTTCATTCGGAAAATGAACTTTGCTATTCATCTCTCCCCTTTCTCCTTCACGGCTTGCCCGGTTCCAAGTTGAAACAGTTTTTCAGTATGTAATAGGAGTTTGTAAAATTAAACGTTGCCTTGAATAAAATAACCACTCAGGAATTAAGCAATGCTAAGAAGAACTGAAAATGGGTGGAAAAAATAGATTTAGCTTAAAGCTCCGCGCGCTCGACTAAGCTTTTTGCCAGGTAATCCTCTAGCGTCTCCCCGGGGACAACTTCAACTTCATAGTCTCCGGGGTCAACGGAATATTTGTAGTTTTTCGCTGGAATGATAACCTTTTTGAATCCCCACATTTCCGCTGCTTTAATCTTTTCGTGTACCCCGCCCACTGCAGTGACTTCTGTTACATCATCCACTCCCACATTAATTTCTCCGGTTACCGCTATGTCTTGTCGAATTGGCCTTCCTTCAATCAATGAACATAGAAGAATAGCCATGGTGACGCCTGCGCTTGGACCGTCTACGCCGTAAGACTGGGCAAAATCGATGTGTGTAAAGAAGTCTTGAGCGATATCCACACTGTACTTCTGTAGAATAACGCTTCGAACTTTTGCTACGCTGTCAGCGATAAACTTTTCTTTTCCTTCCTTCGCGATCCCTGTCACTTTGTAATATCCTTTCAACTGGTTTTCCCGTCGATTACTACGTTTTTCCAAAAAACCCTTCACAGTTAACACGTTACCTGTCATTTCTCCACTGTAGGGGTCTCTGACCACGGCGAGTCCATAAATCTGACCAAGCTTTGCTCCTCTAGGCCTTATCTCGAGAAGGCTTCCCCTCTCACTTACTTGATGCTCCAGAATCTGCTTCTGAATGGTTTTGCAATGGTTTTCTATTGCTTCCTTCACATGGCTTCCTTCAACTTGCTGGAGTCCCTCGTTCATAGCTAAGGTGGCGGCGGTTTTTATGATGGCAATCATCGGCCGGAACTTTGTGGTTAAGGCGTTTTTCTTGTTGCTTCTTCTACGTCCTTCTTCGATAATTTCTTCACATGCTTCTTTACTGAACGGGGTTAGATGGAACCTTGAAATCTCTTGCGAGATGAATTGCACGCATTTGCGGCGGTTTTCAACCGTGTTAGGCATGTCGTTGTTCATTCGGACAACTTTGCCGTAGCCGTAGATTCTGTCCATAAGAGCAGGGTGTATGATTTCAATACTGTCGAAGTTTCCGGCGGCAACCAAGAAACACATGCATGGAACTGGTTCTGTTGCCACAGCCATAGCTGAGGTTCCTCCCTGTTCAAAACGGCTTCTTAAAGTGATGGGTAACTGTCCTTCTTCCAGAACCGTTAACAACGTAACGGCTTCGTAAGGTTTTAAATTTTTTATTTCATCTATGAAAAGGATGCCGAGGTTGGCTCGATGTACATCTCCAGCTGTAACTCTTTGATGTTCCGGTGTGCCGAGACCACCAGTCTGCAAAGGGTCCCAAGCTATGCTTCCGAACAACTGAGGAGAACCATGTCCAGTGGCGTCTATGAACGGTGCAACCTTCTGTGAATTGTCAACTATAAGCTTCGGCACATTTGTGGAGCTAGCTCCGCTAATCCCCTTGGCGCCACCTAAAACTCCAAAGCGGCCCAGCACTACTACGAGGACAAGGAACATTAGCATCATTCCTGCTGGAAGAAAAGTGGTGCTTCCGATTGAAATAAATGC
The DNA here is from genome assembly GCA_034660895.1 of Thermoproteota archaeon. Taxonomy (GTDB): domain Archaea; phylum Thermoproteota; class Bathyarchaeia; order Bathyarchaeales; family JAYEKF01; genus JAYEKF01. Next base: position 3,533 of record JAYEKF010000109.1, read on the forward strand.
GTCCAGCATGAATTTTGCGAAGTTTCCACCATAAACGTCTTGGAGATGCTCGTCGGTTATGGTAATCATGTTAGCGTCCCACTTGAGTTTCTCTTGCCACAAGTAGTAAAAGCCTGCAAACATGAAAACCATGGCCACAGCGATCATTAGATAAGTGAGAAGTTTGATTCCAACGTTCTGAAGGAACAGTTTTTTGGTTTGTTTCAGTTTTTCCTTAAAAACAATCCTTTTTGCTTCGCCTGCGGGGTAACAAGAGATTTTAGGTTCGCTTGGGATAACGGCGTTCTGCCAGCAAACCACATCTTGAAGTTTAATATTATGTTTCTTATACAGCTCGGTTAGATGAGCTGCGAGAGCTCGTCCAATTAATGATTTGCCAGTTCCCGGGTCTCCCAGCAAAAGAAGGTACGGCCCTGGCGAAGCCATTTTAGTAATTTTTGGTTTCTCTCTGTTCGGGTCTTTCCACGCCTCAAACCATTTCTCTTTTTGCAGAGATTTGAGTTTGTGAACCCATTCATCCAAGCAAAGGTAGCATTCTTTTAACGCTCGGTCTTGCCCAATCACCCAGTCAAGAAGGTTAGGAGAAACTGGATAACCTTTAGTGGATTTGAAGGTTTTCCAATTCCATTTCTTACCGCGGATAACCTCAGTTTCCTCGCCAAAATAACTCATAAATTCCTTTCTCCCACACTTTCGATTTTTCCATCGAGCAACGGGCTTCTGCGTGTTTTTCCATTTTAGCTTGGGTTTTTCATGTTGAGAAAGAGGCGCGAGATATATTAAATATTATTTCGGGATAAAGAACATAGCAGAAACAAAATGTTCAATGTTCTCCCGTGTGTTTTGTTGAACGTTTAGGATGTGTATTGCTGATTCAGATTTGGAATTCAGAAGTGTAAAATATACAGATAACTGAACCAGATTCTGCTTCAAAATTGGAATATGACGACGAAGTTAGGACGGCTGAAATTAAATGGAATCGTTGGTAGAGAAGCCTAAAACTGTGGTTAAACTTTATGATAAGGATGCTGGTTCGTGGAAGTTTGTTCGAAAAGACAAAAGACCCGCTGAACTGCTTAAACCTGTCGAAAACATGCTACAAAAACTTGGTCTCTCAAAAAACGAGGTGAAAGTTTACATTTATCTTGCCAGAACTGGAGAGCAAAAAGCAAGTGAAATTTCAGAAGCAGTTTCCATTCATAGAACCGAAACATACAGAATTCTAAGAAGTTTAGAAAAGAGAGGGCTTGTTTTGTCAGTTTTTGAAAAGCCCCTTAAATTCATCGCCACTCCGTTTGAGAAGGCTATGGCTGTCTTGGTGGGAGCTGAAAAGTTAAAGCTGGAGCATCTTGAAAGAAAAACCAGGAAAATGGTTGATATATGGCTGTCTCTACCTGCACCGGAGAGAGCGCCTAGGAGAAAAGAAGTCTTTCAGATATTAGAAGGCAAAGAACAAATTAATCTAAAGGCTAACGAACTCCTCGACAAAACTGAAAAAGAAATTTACGTATATGCTTCTGAAACTGATCTTGCATGGCTTTACCATTCTGGCTTCATGGAAAAACTTGAGGAGTACTCAGAAAAAAAGTTGGATACTCGGCTTCTCACTGATCATTCGCGGAAAAGTTGCTTCTTTTTGGAGAAGAT
>JAYEKF010000110.1:0-5176 GCA_034660895.1 Thermoproteota archaeon
GATTTTCTCAGGAGGAATTTTCTCCGGAAAACTGCTAATCACCACCATCGCCGTAGTTAGCACCGCAATCACCGCCGGATACTACCTCTGGTTCTTGTGGAGAGCGTTCTTCGGAACTACTCCGAAAAGATTAGAAAACACAAAGGAAGCATCTTGGATGACGTGTACTCCAATAGTTGCGTTGGCTGCAATTGCTTTAGTGATAGGTCTCTGGCCAGACCTTGTACTAAGATTTCTGTCAGTTCCTTTCTAAACCGCAAACACACTTCAGCTACAACTATGTGTGAAAAAACACGTTAGGTGACAGCAATCATGATCATGGAAACACAGCGCCTATATAGGCTTGCAGGTTCAACGCTGCCTCAGCGGCTTGCGAAGCTATATGAATGAACGGTCCTGGATAAACCCCAATTAGAATACAGAGAAATGCAAGGATGGCGACGGGGATAAGCATGGAGATTGGCGCCTCAGTTGCTCTTCTGGACACTTTTGTAGGCTTTTCCAACAAGATGACGCGGAACACGCGAATGTAATAGGCAACCGAAAAGAGCATGTTGGCAAGCGTTAAAGCTGAAAACACAATCATTTCTGCTTCTATACCTGCTGTCACAATCATCCATTCACTCCAAAAACCGTTCAGTGGCGGAATAGCCGAAATCGCAATAACGCCTATGGCGAAAAACATACTAGTCACGGGCATTTTCCTCCTTATTCCCCTGAGTTTCCTAAGGTCCTGCGTTTTCGCTTGATGAATGAATGCTCCGGCGCAAAGAAAGAGGAGGCTTTTCATGATTGCATGGTTCATTATGTGAAACAAGCTTGCAGTTAGTCCGTACTGGGAGGCTAATGCTAATCCAAAAAGAATGTAACCCATCTGGGCAATGGTGCTGAAAGCTAGTAAACGTTTGAGGTCATTTTGCAACAACGCCATTATGTTTCCGCCGAACATCGTGAAAACCGCGAAAACCATCAGCGTCATTTGCCACGTTGGCCGCATCGAACCGAAAACAAGAAGAAGAATGCGTATAAGTGCGTAAGCCCCTGTCTGCACCATAATGCCGGAAAGCACCGCGCTTATCGAGCTTGGCGCAGCGGAGTGAGCGTCTGGAAGCCACATATGAAACGGGACAATGGCTGCTTTAACCCCGAAGCCGACCATAATTAATGTCAACATTATGTACAGCCACCCGTTAGGTGCAACGTTGTTAAGGCTGGCTGCAAGCCCTGCGAGACTTACTGTTCCGGTCATGCCGTAGAGAAATGACATGGCTAGTAAAATGGTTGCACTTCCAGCCGCGCTCATAATCAGATACTTAAACCCCGCTTCTATAGGCGCCCATCTTTTCTTCCGAAATGCCACTAGAGCGTAGGATGTCAAGCACATAAGCTCCCAGAATACAAAAAGAGTGAAGAAGTCGCCGGCGAAGGCAACTCCCATCATACCAGCAACCATACCTAAAAGAAGCGTGTAATACTCGGTTAATCCAGTGTCACGTTCCATATATTTGATAGAATACGCTGCAACAAGCAATCCGGTTGCCACGCAAGTTAACGCCATAAAAATGCTTAACATATCGATTTCAAGGCATGCCTGCCATGAAAAAGGGAGAGATAACTGACCGACAACGACTACAACCCCTTTTTCAACAACTTCCCTGTAGAGTTCGTAGAGAAAGTAAATTGCAACTGAGATACCTAAAACGGCATAGGCGCCCTGAACCTTTCGATATTTCCTTTTGTACGCAACCCATCCAACCAGCGGTGTCATAACCGTGAAAACAAGAAGCACATCCAAGGGTTCAGTAAACACGCCTAAACACCCTTTTGGTTCACCATCTTAACCGCCTAAGCTTTCGAACATCCAATGTGCCATAATGTTTGTAAGCGTAAGCGACAATTGTTAACGCCACCGCAGTAACGCATCCAGCAAACGCTATTGACATGATAACAATTGAGTGACCAAGCGGGTCGATGTAACCTGTCTTTCTATAAGCTGAAAATGCAATGAAGTTCAAGTGAGCGGCGTTAATCAGTATTTCAACCCCGATAACTAACCGAATCATATTTCTCTTTACAGCCAAACAGTACATGCCTACCACGTAGAGGGCGACGGCGCCTGCAATGTAATAGTTAAGTGGAATCATTTTTTCTCCCTAGTTCTCAACATTGCAACACAGCATGCAGCTGCAGCGAACAAGACGAAAGCCTGCGCAATCAAGTCAATTAATCGGTAATCCCACAGGAAACGGCTGACTTCTGACCCTATTTTATTTATTTCAATTTTAACGAGTTCCGGGGAGAAGTTTTCGTATTGGAAGGCTGGGAACTCGTAACTAATGATTACCATACAGAAAACCAATAACACAAAAACAACGGTTATTAACCCCGTTAGCCTGCTCCAATCAATCTTCATTATGTTATTCCTCCCTCCTCTTTGTTAGCATAACCGTAGCTACAAACAGAACGATTACGGCTCCCGCGTAAACTAATAGTTGAAAAACCGCTACGTACGGTGCGTTAAGCAACCAAAACAGGGCGCCTACGCTGATGCACATGCCGCATAGGCATAAGACTGCGTGAAGCATATCCTTCAGCTCAACAGTCAAAAGCGCCAGTAAAACCATCAAAACTATCAACGCAATCTGAAGCAAATCGTTAAGCGTAAGCCTGCCTCCCATAATTCCGTATTACAAACTGCGAGCACTCTTAAAAGATTTTCAGCAGAGATCGTCGGCTCCACATCTACTATCCCCACCCCTTGGCATCACCTATGCTTAACGCTAACCAAACCATCGGTTGAAACCGTAGACCGTCGGGAAACACCGCTAACGATCAACTGGTGAAGCAGATAAGTTTATTAAAGCTGTATACGTAAATGTTTATGTTGATGCTTATGGTTAAAAGGACTACGGTGCTGCTGAGGGATGACATCTACGAAGCTGTCAAGGTCAGAGCTGGACCGAAAAACATGTCAAAACTGATCAACGAGATCCTCGTGAAGTATCTAATCAAGGGTGAGAGCATGTTCGGAACCATGCCAAAAGTTGACATCAGCGACTTAAGAGATCATAGGGACCGTCTATGAGATACGTCATCGATTCCTACGCTTGGATCGAATACTTCATGGGGACAAAAGCCGGGGAGAAGAGCAAGAAGGTAATTGAAGGGTTAGAGGAGAAAATAACCCCATCCATATGCCTAGCTGAAGTTTACGCCAAAACGTTAAAGACGGAGGGCAAACCGCTAGCGGAAAAACAGCGAACATTCATAAGAGAAAGAAGCGCCATAGCCCCGTTAGACGAGAACACTGCTGTTAAAGCTGCTGAAACCGATGTGGAAATGAAAAAAAGGGTTAAAAGCTGGGGGCTTGCAGACTCCATCGTCTACGCAACGGCCAAAATAAAAGAAGCCAACGTGGTAACAGGAGACGAACACTTTAGAGAACTAGAGAACGTAATTTTCATCGGATGAAGACAAAAACGCGTGTGTCTAAAAACTAATCCAAAGGATTATTTAGAGCGTACCCCTCAAAGATGAAGACGCATATCTTGATAAAGCTGAGACGATGGTATATCACAACGTGAATGGAATGATCATTTTCACAGACTATGCAAAGAATAAGATCCTGAAAGAACTCAGTAAATTAGGCATAACAGAGCGGACGGTAACGGAAATAATAAGAAACCCAGATGAACTGTTATACGATTCCCTAACAAATAGGTTTGTGGCCGTCGGCTGGACCCGTAATACAGCGGTAATCTGTGAGAAGAGCAATAGCGACTTCATAGTCGCAACGGTAATATACAGCAGCGAGCTTAAAGACATGGTGAATAGAAGGAGGAGGAATGGAAGATGGATCTAGTCCTGAAATACGATCCAAAGGCTGACATCCTAACAATGAAGCTCAAAGAGGGAGCCATAAAAGACGAGAAGCTTCTAGACAGCGATGTAGTCCTAGGGTTCGACGAGAAAGGCGAACTCGTGACCTTAGAGGTATGGGATGCATCAAAGAGGGGGCTACTGAAAAGCCTAACAGACCTTGCACACGAGAAAAGAGAAGTTGTTGAAACCCTCCTCAAAAGAAAGTACAAAACCCCTGCTTGACCTTTCTCCCATTAATTAATCAATACCAGAGAAGGACCATAGAAAATATTAATATCGCTTGAAACAAATCAATAAGCATCGAAGCCCTAATCTCTTCATTTCAATCAGAAACTGTATTACAAACTTTGAACGCTACTTAAAAAATCTTTCAACAAGGATCGTAGACTCTTAAGAATTGCTACAAAGCGTGTGTCTAGCAATGTTGCGGTGTCTAGGGCGCTTGTTTCATCCTTTATCCGAGATGTGCAAATGTAAGCACGCTCTATATGCGTAGACCGCTGCAGTTATTGCTGCATGAACAACTATACTGATCAAGCAGTAAAATGGAACTCCAAGGATAACCGCGACGAAAATGTGGATGTTATACAAATTTCTCCTCCCAGCTACTCTTCTGAAAGCTTTCTCAAACTTTCCATGGGCATCCAAGCTTTTTCCCGTTGACATTCTGAATCGGTCGTAGCACTGTCTGTAGAACGCTACAAGAATAATAATTAGCATTCCAAGCAGTACTGGAAGCAGCTGTCCTGTAGATAAAGAAAGATAAGCTGAGAGGGCTGCAATCCAAGAGAATTCGTATAGTGCGTCGAAGGGATGCTCCATGGAGCCCAGCTTTGACGTCATGGCTTTAACCCTTGCTAGCTTTCCATCTAATCCGTCCATCACGCCTACAACGAATGTTAGAATAGAGGCTGGCAGTAGATGACCTGTGAGGAAAAGGAAGGTCACTGTGTACGCAAATATATTTACAAGTACGGTGATCTGGTTCGGTGTTATTCCGTAATCAGACAAGTGGTAAACAATTTTGTTCTCTATTGGACGATGCACGTAATATGCGAGCAGGTCGGAAGGAGACTTCGATAACTTCTCCACAAGCATCTCTTTAGCTCTCTCTATATCCTTCTTTGTGTCAACATCTATCCAGTATGGCTTCATCTCTTTGCGGAGTTTAGATACGTGCTCCGAAAGGTCGGATATGTCGAGGACCCAAGCTTCTCCATCTGACGCCGCAAGTTTGACGCAGTTCGAGAGTTCCCCTTTTTCATTTTCAGCAGCTTTCTCAGCGTAATCGAAT
>JAYEKF010000111.1:0-5116 GCA_034660895.1 Thermoproteota archaeon
TATAAAGTAAGTCTTTTATTCTCTCGTCAATTTCGTTTCTTACTTCTCCCCAGTCCCTTGTGTCTAAGTGGCGGTAGTTTAGGTCTAGATCAATAGAGAGGCGGAGGATTTCCTTGGAGTAGATAAACGTGAGGGCGGTTCCCCCATAGGAGGGAAAGGTGATCTCTGAGGAACTTTACTGCTGAGATATCTTCGAGCAAATCGGAGATTCGGCAGACTTTTTCTATTTCTCGAATGTTGAAGCCGTATTTGCGGGCGAGCGCTTCAAAGGGGTACATTCTTTTCAATTAGATGCCTCTCAATTTTTCCTCAAACCCTTTTGGAATGTAGAGGTTCCATCGTCTATTAAGGGTGCCACTCTTTCGATTTATTAGGTATCGTGGTGGCCCCGTTATCTGCTTCTCTATTTCATTAAGCAACGCGACATCGACATGCTCATAGAAGGGGGAACGGTTTTTGAGGAGCTCGAGGATGTAGCCTGCTCGTCTAAACAGGATGTCTTTTCTGTACGTGTGCAGTAGGTTTAGGAGTTTTTCGAGGTTAAGGCCTGTCAGTCCTTCCAAGCTTTTAATGCATTCTTCCCATCCTCCAGCGTACTGAACCCTGTCGATGCATTCGATGAACGTCCGTTCTTTACTGCTGACCTGTATGATGGTTCCGCGGTGGTGTTTCTCCTCTACCTCTAGAGTGACATCGTCTACAAATACGGGTCTAAAGCTGAACCGTTTATAGGGGAACTGGTCGAATCTATCCTTGGTCTTCACACATATGTAGACCTGGTTATAGAGCGAGCTGGCGCAACCGTAGTACTCTAGGGCTGTGTGGAAGCCTAAATAGTATTTGTCTCGGATTTTGGAGGCGATTAGAAGCTTATCAGCCGCATATCCTTCCTGTTGCTCCAGAGGAGACAACACCAGGTATAAGCCCTTTCGGATTCTCTGAAGCTTACCACTTTCAACCAGTCGTCTTACGTATTTGCGATAGATGTATCTACGGTTGGGAGCAGCTTCAATGATGCCTGCGGCTGCCTTTACGATCTCGTCGAAACTTACTACTTTCATTGGTAAAAGAGTGTTGTACAACGTCTCGGTTTTCGTCACCATGTTTTTCACATTTTTAAAGTAGTTACCCGCTTTACGGCATACTACATTAAAATATTTAAAAATTGTCTTCCAGAGATTTCCGAAGAATTCAACACTGTTACCCAAAAAGGGGCATACTACATTAAAATTTGGAAAAACTCTTTCGCGCGACTTTAAATAGTTTCGCTGTTAACGAAAAAATACACATGTAAAAACCTTTCAGCAGACCGTGGAATATCTCCCGCAAAACCCCATTTTTTCTACTTCGCAATATGCGCAAGGGTTACCAAAACTTTTATTCTTGTCTGCTGAGTATTGTCTTAGCGCTCCTTTGGGGGCGGTCACAATGAAATCCTCGTAGCGTAGAAATTCGTTGGAATCGCAGGGATCCCATAAGTCCAGTATTTGAGAGTTTTGAAAACCATAATGGAGGTGAGGTTTGATGCCGAAGATTCGCGCTATGAGGATTGAAGATGTAGAGACAGTGGCTAGGATGGATGCTCTGGATCATGACAGCGACCCTGAAAAGGGTTATAGAGAGGCGAAAGAGCACACACTTGACCATTTGAAGATTGTGCCGCAACATTGCTATGTTGTGGAAGATGATAGAGGCAAAATTACAGCAGCTATGGTGCTTCATCCGCGAGAAGAAGTCTTCGAAATTGAGGACTTCCACGTGAAGAACATTCAACAGAACAAAGAAGCTTTAGAGCTACTCAAAAAGAAGTTGATGGAATACCTCGAGAGTGTTGAAACAGAGGTTCTTTGCTGTCCCTACGCAATTAAAAGGTTGATGTGAAAACAACAGCAAGCACACGAAGCGGAAATGGACAGACATCAATTATAAGAGCTGTACAGTGAACATCAAACCTGTTAAAGGTCATAGGCCGAGAATCACCAAAGTTTCTAAGAAGTTTATTGAACGCCTGAAAGCCATACCTAACGATAACGGGGAATACGTCTTCAACTATGTAAGCCTAAGAAGCGGTTTCCAAAAGGCAAGAAAGAATGCGGTCCGTAAACTCGGTAATCCAAGGCTGGGGAAAATCACCTTCACAACATTCCGCCACTGGAAGGGCACAATGGAATACCACAAAACCAAAGATATCCTCCACATCAAGGAGATGCTGGGGCACAGGGACATCAACACCACTCTAATCTACACCCAGCTAGTGAGTTTCGAATCTGACGACTACCATTCAGCCACTGCTAAAACGACAGAGGAAACCGAACAATTGGTGGAGGCAGGCTTCGAATACGTCTGCACCACGCCTCAAGATGTGATGGTGTTCAGAAAGCACAAATGATAGTAGCATATTTGAAGCATATTAAAAAGGTACCCTAAATACACCTAAGGTCCCTGAAATCCGCATTTTTGGCATCGGTATTGGTGTCCGAATTTTCGGCATTTTTGGCATCGCCATATAGTGATTTCTCCGCATTTTGGGCATTGGAATTTTGTTGCTTTTGTGTTTGGGGGTATGGTGTGGTGGCAGCTTGTGCAGATTGGTATTTGCAGTGGGTTTGTTTTTGGCATGTTTGTTTGTGTTCCTTTGTTTTGTTGTTTTGGTTTGTTATTGGTGTGAGGTGTTGCTTATATAGGCTGTGTTTATGTGTGAAAATTTTTTGTTTAGTCTCTAGAGGGAAAGTTTTTCGTGTGGTGTGTGGGTTGTATAGCTTGTTGTGTTTGTGTTCTGAATAGTGTTTCTGGTTCTGTTTGATCTTTCATCAGGTGAGTCTACAACATGAACCATGCGAGTTATGGTGATCTTGAAAACCACTTATCTTAGAGTTTTTTATTAGTGCGCGCTAAAGACTGCCAATTTTCCTTAGTCTGTATCGTTCGTAGATTAAATCCACATTTTTGTTTTCAACGATGAATTCAACTTTGAGTTTTCCGCCGCCTTGAAGAGTATAGAAGGTTTTAACGTTTCCTTGTATGTTTTCGGGTACTAAAGGTATGATCATCTCCATGTATTTATCCTTAATTTCTATGTAGAGAAACGTGTCTTTTTTCACAACTTGAGCCTCCATTGTGCCCTTGTAGGTTTCGTATCGACCTGTTAAGATGTTAAGTTCCTTGTCCATTTTAATGAATGGGAGTTCTTCAGGATTCTTTCCTAATTTTAACGCTAAGCCGTACATTCCTATTTGGGAAAGCGGATAGCCGCTTCCGTTTGCTAGAAGAGCGATACCGATCTTTCTTTCTGGGATGTATCCTATATAAGCGGTGGCTACGAGAACCGAGCCGCCGTGGCCTACGAGCTTGCATCCAAAAAAGTCAGGGGTTATCCCTAAGCCGTACCCGTAGGCTTCACCGCCAAAAACTTGAAGAGGCCGTTTTATCCTTGGCTTTTCCATTTCAGCTACGAGTTCCGGGGAAAGGATAGTAGTTCCGTTATGTTCGCCGCGGTTAAGATACATAATTATGTACCGAGCTAAATCCGTAGCATTGCTGAGTAATCCGCCGTCGGCAGACAAAGAATACAAATATTCCGACTTTTTGTGCTCGCCTTCCTTAGTTACAATGTAGGGCGTAGCCACATCTGAATCTGCTTCCAGCTTTTCCTTCCCAAAAAACGTTCGATTCATACCGAGAGGTTCAAGAATCCGCTTCTTTACGTAATTTCTATAGTCCATGCCTGAGAGCTTCTCTACAATGTACCCTAGAACTAGGTATCCCTCGTTTAAATAGAACCACCTTTCACCCGGCCTTGCCAAAGCGTAGTTTCCGGCTTCTCTCATAAAAGCGAACAGGTCCTCGTAGGTTGCCATTGGTAACCATTTACCGCCAGCTCCTGTCACGTAGCGGATAAGCGCCTCTGCATAAGCCAACGCGGGTATACCCGAAGAATGGGTGAGTAAATGCCATACTCTGACGGGTTCTCCCCTGTACTTTAAGTCTAAGGGGGTGTACTTGCTCACGGGGTCGTCTAAACTTAGTTTTCCTTCGTTTACAAGCTGCATAATCGAAAGCGCCGTAAAAGATTTGGTGATAGATCCTATCGCGTAAAGAGTGTTAGGGGTTGCTCTAAATCCATATGTTCTATCTCTAAAGCCGAACCCCCTACTGTAGATTACTATTCCATCCTCAATTATCACAACGCTCATTCCAGGCAAATGAGTTTTAGACATGCGTTCAAAGATAAAATCTTCAAATTTGCGGAAATTCTCCTCCAAACACGCAGCCTCCATCACATATCATTTGCAACATTAAGTCGTTGATAAACCTTAGCCAACAAATATTCTAAACACATGCATAGCCGCTTGTTAGCGACGTGAATGGGAAGGTTTAGGGAACTTTTATGAATCGTCAATTGCATAAGATGTTCTTCTGTTTACCAAAGGTTGGTTTAAATCGTCATCTAAAGGGTGATGGTGGAGTTCATAAGCTTCATTTTTTGCCTGTTTTTCTGAAGCATATTCTTCCAAGTTTTCCTTCTAGCGTGTAGAAGATGAGTTTTTCGCCTTCTTTCAGTTTTAAGTATTCTCTTGTCTCTTTTGGTAGGGTTATTCGGAACCCTGAGGATACTTTTGCGGTTCCCAAAACAGTCATTTCCAAAAACGCCTCTCTCCATAAGTAACGGAGACCACGGTTAAAAACTTAATGAAAATTTGAAACTTTTAACGCGGTGAACGAAGATGCTGTATAAAAAATAAAGTAAATGATGCCGTTAACGGCGCAAAGACGATTAGAATTTCTGTGATGCCAGTTGGTGAAGCTCTCTCATATGCTCTTCATGGTTGTACACCCACATTTCATCTTTGAAGAATTCATACGAAATGGTTTGCAACTGTTTTTTTGAACGGTCCTCGATCACGTAGTCATAGTTTTTCAAAACACCATTTCTAATTAGTCTTGACAAGCTGTCTACAAAGGGTCTAAATTCTTTTTTGGGAAGGTATATTTGAACAAACAGACCGTTTTCGCCGAAGATTTTCCCCATACTAAACACAAAAGGTTTGCCTTGAAGCGACAAAGCAAACTTAGCCATGTCCTTCTCATTGTAAAAGTTGAACCTGAAACAGAAGAT
>JAYEKF010000112.1:0-5007 GCA_034660895.1 Thermoproteota archaeon
TCCATTAGCCACCGTAATAAGCTCATTAAAATGGGACTCCAACCGTGCATCCACATACTCTGCACCAAGTTCACCAGCAAAATCAACGGCAAGTAACGCTAAGTCTTCTTCCAATTTGTTTCCCCCCAGGTTATGCAGTTCTGCTATGAAACTTAAAGAGTTTTGCCTTCCAAACCAAAAGCAACAATGAACCAGCATCATTAAAATACTTGTAAAGCAAAATACCATCATTCTCATCCATCCTTTTGCCATGAACTCTACAATTTATCTTTCATACATCAACAAGGAACAATGTATCCCGCGGAACCAGCTGATGTTTCATTAACATTACAAAACTCCTTTTTCGCCCTTCTTTTCTTCATTCCACCCTTAATCTTCCTTTTTTCCCGACAATTTCGTATCTTGTTTTCAACGTGTTTTTGAGTAAAACGTGAACCGTGAACCATAACAAATTTTTTATTCAATAACATTGAATTCATCACCATCGAATCATATGGAGGAAACAACATGGCTAACTGCCCTAAATGTGGAACATCCGTTTTAACTCCGAGAAAGACTTGGAAGATGGCGGGGCGGCCAGACAAAATGGGTAAAAGAACCCAGCTGACGATAGGCCTTTTCGACTGCCCAAAATGCAAGAAAGCGTTTAGAAAAGTTTTAGAGAAAAAGAAAATTTAAACGCCGACCAAAGCAAGTTAACCCGTCCTTCTCCCTTTTTTTACTTACACTGTACGAAGCGTTAAGTTTTAATGTCTGGTTAACAACAAACCCCTTAAAAACTGCCTAGGTGTTACCTGGCGAAAACAACATGAAGTTGAGGAAACAGTGAAAACGAAGGAATTTTTAAAGAACGAATACGTAAAAACCATCATCATATTAATTGTCATCGGAGCCAGCTTTGCCGCCTTCTGGTTCGGCCCAAGATTTGCATTAAAAACTGGGCATCCCTTCTTAGCTGTTGCTTCAGGAAGCATGAAGCCAACCCTAAACATCGGCGATCTCATCGTAGTTCAAGGAGTGTCAACCGCTTCAGAAATCAAAGCGGCTTCAAAGCCAGAAGGCGACATCATTGTGTACCGCGTTGAAGGACTTATAGTCGGTGGCCAACGTGAGGGGCTTATTGTCCACAGAGCTGTTGACAAAAAACAGGTAGAAGGCAAGTGGTACTTTACCACAAAAGGAGACCACAACTCAGGAGAGGATAGTGTTCGGAACGCAACAACATATAAGGAGCTTCCAGGCGTCCCAGAGAGCCACATAGTTGGAAAAGTTGTTTATCGGATACCATGGGTTGGTAACATCCCTTTGTTCATACAAACTCCCTCAGGAATGATTTTAATTGTTCTTTTGTTTGTTGTTTGGATATTCGTTGAGTTTCTGTATTCTTGGAAAAAGAAAGGGGAAGAGGAGGCTTTAAAAACTGAGGCTTTATAAATACATGTACTATTGTAAAAGTTTATTGGAGGAGTTAAATGCCGAAAACCAAAGCGGAAATCAGCATAGAAAACGTAGTTGCATCAGCCACATTAAACCAGAGGGTGGACCTTAACGCGATTGTGAGGGGTTATCCAGGCGTAGAATACCGTCCAGAACAGTTCCCAGGCTTAGTCTTCCGATTGAAAAAGCCGAAAACAGCCACTTTAATTTTCAATTCTGGAAAAATGGTTTGCACAGGCGCCAAATCTGAAAAGAAAGCGCGGAGAGCCGTAAAGAAAGTTGTTAAGGAGTTAAAGAAGAGTGGCATAATAATTATTGGCAAGCCGGAGTTAAAGATTCAAAACATTGTCGCATCCGCCAGTTTGGGCGGTTTAATCGACTTGGAACAAGCAACCTTCACTTTGGGGAAAACTATGTATGAACCTGAACAGTTTCCCGGCCTTATCTACCGAATGAAAAATCCAAAAGTGGTGATTCTCTTATTCGCCAGCGGGAAACTGGTTTGCACGGGCGCCAAGAGAGAGGAGGATGTGTACGAGGCGGTGAAAAAGTTACACAAACGTCTGGAAGAAGAAGAACTGATATTCTATGAAAAGCCAACTTACTAATTGAAAACTTTGTTTTAACCGTTAGATTATTTGCTTTTCACCTGTTTTAGAACGGTTTTCAGCTGCTCCTCCGAGATGGCTTCAATTTGGTAAAGTTTGCGCGCAGCTTCGCTTACTTTCAAAAGGCAGTTTAGGGTGACCTTGTTTTTCTCTAGTTTTTCTTTCCCCCCCTCCTCTCGATCTAACAGCACGACAGCATTGTTTACCACGCCCCCCTCAGCACGGATGGCTGTTACCGCCCTATTCAATGATGAGCCCGTGGTGACAAGGTCGTCGATTAGGAGAACACGGTTTCCAGGCATAAGTATGCCTTCGATTCGGCGTCTTCTTCCGTGTAGACGTTCTCCTTTGCGAACATAGAGAAATGGTTTTTTGAAATGGTTAGCGATAAGGGATGCGAAGGCTATGCCAGCGGTTGGAATTCCTGCTATTCGATCAAAGTTTCGGTCGCCTACATCCTTGTTGATCAGGTTTATGTAGAGTTCGCAGACTTTTTGAAAGGCATCTGGGAAGCTGGGAACAATCCGTAGGTCAATGTAATAGGGACTCATTTTTCCGGTTGCAAGCTTGAAGGCTCCAAATCGTATGGCGCCAATTTTATGAAGAATTTGGCACAACTCCGCTTTCATCACCTCTCTTTCTTTCTCTATTGACAACCAAATCTACCTCACGGATACTTGTAAGATCTGCCCTGTTCGAGAACTACGCCTTTAATGTTCGGGGCTTCTTTAGCGAGAATTTCGGCGAACCTGTCCAGGTCAGCCGTCGACGCCGTATGATAAGGAACAGCTATTTTCGGTTGGATAAGTTTTGCGATTTCAACACCTGTTTTAGGCGAAGCGCCTGGAGCGACACCCACAGTGCAGAAGGCAATGTCTGGTTGAGTTTCTTCACGAATTTTTTTCATTTCAGGGAAAGGCAAGCTGTCAGCTGAGTGATAGATTTTGACTCCGTCTTTGCTGGTGATGAGAAAAGTAATTGGTGTGGATGCAGGTGGATGATTACAAGGTTCAGCTTTTATGAACACATCATCCACTTTTAATTCGGAGCCGACATAGACCACAAACAGTTTATCAGGGTCTATTACGTTTTCAAGTCTTTTTGTGGATGTTGGATCCGCTATCACTGCGCATCCGGTTCGCTCATGCAAACTTTTGATGATAGCTTGGTCTAGGTGGTCGTAATGTTCGTGTGTGATGAGAATCGTGTCCACGGTTTGGAATGTTTTTGGGTTTACATCCGCTGGGTCGATGACTAATGTTCTGGTGGGGGTTTTTATGGTGACACCTGCATAGCGGTTGAACCACTGAAAAGCCACCTCGCCTTTTTTGGGAGTTAAGTTTTCAATTGACATCCAGTTTTCCTCGATTAGGGATTATTGTTCTCAGTGTTTTAAAGAACTTGTGCTAATTGGTTGCGTAGGTCCGCTATGTTTAAATGACGCCTGTATAAAGTGTTGTATTCACTTGAGAGGGGTTTTTTATGGTTGATGTTTGGCTCCCTTACGGTAAGACCGAGGTTTGCGCGAGGATTCCAACTCAAAACTTTTTTGGTTCGATTAAACCAAAGGAAAAGCCAGGCGTACCGGATGTTGAGGCTGAAATCAACCAAGCTTTAAACAAGCCTATCGGCACTAAAAGGTTACACGAAATCGCTTCAGCGGGAAATAAAGTGGCTATTGTGGTCGACGACGCAACCCGCCCTGCTCCAAGCGATTTAATGGTTCCCCCCGTCTTAGATGAGTTAAACCGAGCGGGCGTGAAGGACGAAGACGTAACAATCATTTTTGGTTGCGGAACACATCGTGCAGTAACGCCGGAGGAAGCTAGAAAGCTTCTTGGCGAAGAGGTTTTGAACAGGGTGAAAGTGATTAACCACAACTGCCGAGCGGAAGACCAAGTTTACGTGGGTAAAACGGAAACTTTGGGAACCAAAGTGTACTTAAACAAGGTTTTCGTTGAAGCCGATGTGAAAGTTTTGACGGGTGATGTGTGTCTTCACTATTACGCAGGGTATGGAGGTGGAAGAAAAAGCGTTTTGCCCGCGGTGTCAAGCTTAGAAACTATTCAGCATAATCATGCCAGTTTGGTTCACCCGAAAGCACGAACTGGCGTTTCGGAGGGTAACCCGGTGCATGAGGACATGGTTGAGGCGGCGAGGCTTGCCAAAGTGGACTTTATCTTAAACGTTGTCCAAAACAGCAAAGGTGAAATTGTTAAAGCGTTTGCGGGCGACCTGGAAAAAGCCTTCAATGAAGGAGTGAAACTCGTAGATGAAATGTGCAAGGTTCCAATTGAACAGAAAGCCGATATCGTTGTAGTAAGCTCAGGTGGACATCCTTGGGATATCAACCTTTACCAAGCTTACAAGGGAATAGACAACGCGCTCAACGCTGTTAAACGCGGCGGCGTCATAATATTGGTAGCTGAATGTAAAGAAGGACATGGGCACGACGTTTTCTACGACTGGATGACAAAATTCAAGACGTTAAAGAGGATTAAAAGAGAAGTGAAAAGAAACTTCATTCTCGGCGGACATAAGGCTTACTATATACTTAAGGCTCTGCAAAAAGTCAACATAATCTTGGTTTCAGTCATGCCTGATTATTACGCAGTTAACGTGTTTAAACTAAAGACTGCTCCAGCGGTTAACGATGCGCTGCGAGAAGCGTTCAGCCTGAAAGGAAAGAAAGCGAAGGTTTGGGCGTTACCGTACGGTAACGAAACTTTGCCCATTCTTAAAGGCGAGGAATAACTGATTTTGCGTAACTATTAACTACACTATTGAACGTACTGTTTTCTGGAGAATTCAACCTTGAAACCAGCAGTCGTCATTGTGGACAGGATAAACGATTTTGTCACAGGCGTTTTAAAATGTAAATGCGCCTCAAAAATTGTCCCTAACATTAAGCGTTTACTGGATTTCACTTGAAAAAATAAAATCTCCGTAATTTACGTGAATG
>JAYEKF010000113.1:0-4941 GCA_034660895.1 Thermoproteota archaeon
AAACTCTATAAAGAGATGGCAGGAGGACTGCGAAGCCTTCAATAAGCTCCTTCCCGATCACGTGGTTTTTGTAGTGGTATTGAACCACTTGTGGGCGGACATTGAGTATTTTTGCTACGTCGCATAGTTTTATCGTTCCATCTTTCTCCAGCTCCTTCAACATTATAACATCAATCATATCAGCTTTCTGCGGATAACCGTCCGGTTCGATTAGTGTTTTGGGAAGCTCGGCTCCTTGAGTTTCAATGCTTTCACTCCACTCATTCCATCTGAAAACCCACGTATTCAACTCGTAATCAAACCAAGTGTCAGTTAGGTTTACAGTATGTAAACAAGTGGACCAAGAGATGTCAATGTTTTCTGCTATCCCTAATTTCCGTGTTTCCGCGAGAAAACGCTTGAACTCACGTGTATGGTCAATTGGAATTCCATAGATTCCATAGAAACTTTCAGCTCTACCGTAACATGCAGATAGGTACAGCCAGTAACCGTTCGCTTTCAAACATTCCTGCAATAAACCTTCATTGCCAGGGGTCGCCTTCGCAGAAACAAACGTCTTTTTCAGTCCCAAAAAGGTGTGGTAAATATTTGCTCGAAAACGTAGAGAAAAATGGGACTTTAGTCGCTTTACTCTGTCTCGCACGGTTTCAGCAGGCATGCCCAGTTTTCTGGCAATCTTCGTTACGTTTCTTGGGCCGTCTATTCCAAGTGCTTCCAAAATATGCATATCGATCGAGTCAAGCTGTTTTGACATATTATAATCTAGGTTTTCGTTACACAATTATGCTTAAATTTTTTTTCACGGCCAACCGTCGCCACCCTTAGGATCTCCCTGTTGAGGTTCGGTTCCTTTGAACGCTAGACGATTAACGACGGCGTTTACAAGCGCCGGTACATTACCTCCTGCAAAGGCATTCGATATAGTCATTACCGCGTTGCAGAGCATAGAAGCGATGAAAAGGCACAGGAACATCATGAACAAGACTTTTAAACTCAAACGGTGTCACCTCCCTTATTTTTTTTATTTTTCATGTCAGAATTGAAATTTAACCGTGAAAAAACTTAAATCTTATGAAACCCCAACGTGTAGAATCCGTACAGACTACGGATAAAAACCGATGATGCAGTTTGAATTTGATGGCGGACGAAAAATACGTTAGAAATTGGTGTTTCAAATGAAAAAAATAACTAAAAAGTTACAATTAAGAGTCATTAAGGCATTTCTAGACCTTTTGATCTTGGCCAAGTTAGGAAATTGTTCCTTTATCGGCGGCTACGATCTTATCAAGCTGATCCATCAAAAATACGGTGTCCTAATTAGTCCCGGGAGCGTCTACAGCAACCTATATTCCCTAGAGCGAGAAGGGTTGATAAACGGGCACCAAACTGAGAAAGGAAGAGTCTACAAGATCACAGATAAGGGAAAACACAAGATTAACACGGTTATCAAACATGAAATGACCATTCAAAGATTTTTTGGGAGCATTCTAGAAATGTAGCTTTCACTCTTTGACTACTTTGACTTTTTCAACTTCGGCAAGCCATGGAATTGTAATGGGATGCTTTGAAAGCTCTTCGAAAATCTCCGTCTCTATTTCCTTGGTAGTTTTCTCATCGCTTTCTTTAACAAGCCGAACGTAGATAATCGCTTTCTTAATCATGTCTAGTAAGCCTCAAACCGAAGTAGATTGTCTCTCTCATTCTTAAACGTTAAGGTTGTTGCAGAGGAGACAAACAAAAAGTAAGGGGAGAGTGCAGGGGACATTACCATTTTGGGTGAACCGCCAAGTCCAAGTTGCGCACAAGCTTAGTTGGAATGAATTGTTTCTGCCTGTTTTTATGGAAAGGGCTCATAGCTAAGAATTATTAAAGTGTGCTTTATGTTAGTTTTTGGCGAAAACGGAGGGTGTAGGGTTGTTGATTTCGGAGTTTGACCCTTGGAAGTCCAAGCTTTGCACCTGTCCACCTAAACTTACCTTTAACCCTTACACTGGATGTGACCACCAGTGTGTCTACTGCTACGCTTCCTCTTACATCCCTAACTTCTACAACTGTAGACCCAAGAAGAATCTCGTTTTACGCCTACAAAAAGAAGCCAGTAAACTAAACGGTGAACTCATTTCCATATCCAACAGCTCCGATCCTTATCCAAACATCGAAACAAGGTTAGGTTTAACCAGAAAATGTCTGAAGATTCTCTCCAAACAAAACTGCAAACTACAAATCATAACAAAATCTTCGCTGGTGACACGAGACATATGTATTTTCAAAAAGCTTCCGTGCATGGTTGCAGTAAGCATCACTACCAACAGTGACCGAATCGCTAAAAGACTGGAACCGCACGCCCCGCCTCCAACAGAAAGATTGAACGCGGTAAAAGAGCTGGTTGAAAACAACATATCCGTAGCCGTAAGAATCGACCCTATCATACCACACCTGAACGACCAACCGGAAAAACTCATCCAACAACTCGGCGCACTAGGCGTAAAACACGTGACAAGTTCAACCTACAAAGTCAAACCAGACAACTGGAAAAGACTCGCCGTAGCCTTTCCAGAGATCATCAAAAAACTGAAACCACTATATTTCCAAAACGGAGAAAAAATCGCAGGATACCGCTACCTACCCCAAAACCTACGAAAAGAACTGATGAAGAGAGTCAAGGAAAACGTAGAAGAAAATGGAATGAAATTTGGCTGTTGCCGGGAGGGGTTCCCAAACCTAAACTCAGCGGTCTGCGATGGCTCTTGGATAATCGAACCTAAGCTTCATCAATGAATCTATTTGCTGGGGGAACCTCAGGCGGCAACCCTCTTCTCTCACGAATTTTCCCAATGACTTCCACCGCTAAGTTCTTAGGCGTTTTCTCCCAACGATCAAAAGTGCACTGCCAAAAAGCATGCCCAGAAGTAGCTGACCTCATCTCCGCTGACAAACCAAACGTTTCCGACACTGGAATATAACCCGTAATCGCAGTTAAAGCTCCCTTCTTCTCCGAAGCCACAATTCTCCCACGTTTCCGACTGATAAGACTGGTGACTTCACCAACCCATTGCGTAGGAACCGAAACCCCAATCTTATACACGGGTTCCAAAAGAGTAGGCTGCGCGGTTAAGAAAGAACCAAAAATAGCCCTACGAGTCGCTGGCATAACCTGAGCAGGACCACGATGCACCGGGTCCTCATGTAACTGGACATCCATCAACTTCACCTTAACTCCACGTAAAGGCTCCTCGCAAAGCGGGCCATTCTCGCACGCCCATCGAAAACCGGAAATAACAGTGTTCCTTACTTCACGAAGATACACAATACCCTTAGTCCTGTTCACTAAGATGTTATGGTGCTCGTCTAAAGCCCAAACATTCCTCGCTTCTTTGGCGGACCAACCAGCCTTTTCACGCAAAACCTCGCCAATCCGCTTTGGGCTTATCTTCACTCCAATTTCGCCCTCCTCAGCCAACTTTATCACGTTTTGTTCAAGCGGCTCCACCTCAATCCAAAACTTATTATGCCTGTTAGGGCTCTTCGCCATAACGGAAACACCGTGACCGCTGATGCTTTCTCGATAAACAACAATCGGCTGAGAAGTGATGAAATCCAATCCCTTCTCATAGTCACGCATAAATTTACAAGCGATTTCTAAATGAAGCTCACCCATTCCGCTAAGCAGGTACTCCCCAGTCTCCGTGTTGATGGTGGTCACCAAGTTAGGGTCCTCAATGGACATACGTTGCATTACGTTAACAAGCCTCGGCAAGTCCTTAGGATGTTTCGGCTCTAACGCAATGGTCACCACGGGTTCAGAAACATATTTAATACGCTGAAAAGGAGTCATAACATCCCTGTAAGCAATATCTACCAAGGTTTCTCCAGACCTAGCCAATTCCAGCCCAAGCAGGGCAGCAATGTTGCCAGCAACAATTCGGTCGACAACGTCCCTAAACGCAGCCATATACATGGAGACTTGCTGAAGACGATACGGTTTTTTCGCTCCAACCAAGTACACGTTGCTGCCTTCTTCAACAGTGCCGGAAAACAATCGCCCTGTAGCCACGATCCCTGCGTGGGGGTCCATCTGTGCAGAGTTGATGCACATGACAATGGGGCCCTCGTCGCTGCAGTGGAGCATGGCTTGCCCAATTTCAGAGTTGATGTCTCCCCTCCAAATTTGGGGAATTCGATATTTTTGGGCATCAATGGGGTTTGGAAGATTTTTAACCACCATGTCCAGTATGGCTGTGTGAAGTGGTAAGTTTTCTTGGAGTTCCTGCCATCGGTCTGCGTGATAATACTCTATTATGTCACTGAATTTGATTCCTTTTTCTTTAGCCATCTCTAGGGTGAAGCCCCATCGATGAAGTGCGGAGCCGAAGGCAACGGTTCCCTTTGCTGGGTCAACTTTCCATGCACCTTTGAATTCTGGGTCCCCGTACATGGCGATGAGGTTGTTGAAATCGCGGATAATTCGGGCTAGTTTGCTTTCTACCTCTGCTGGGCTTAGTTTGAGTTCCCGGATTAGGCGGTCTATTTTGTTTATGAATAAGACGGGGTGCACCCTTTCGCGTAGTGCCTGTCGAGTGACAGTTTCGGTTTGAACCATGACTTCTTCAACCGCGTCTACCACTACGACGGCGCCGTCGATGACTCTTAACGCTCGTGTGACTTCCCCTGTGAAGTCTACATGTCCCGGGGTGTCAATGAGGTTTATGACGTATGGCCGTTCTTTTGTTTCGTGTAGCAGGGATATGTTGGCGGTTCTTATGGTGATTCCCCTTTTTTGTTCCTCCTCCAAGAAGTCTAGAGCTCGGGCTTGACCAGCGATTTTTGGTGACAGCAATCCCGCTTCGGCTAGAAGGGAGTCTGTCATAGTGGTTTTTCCGTGGTCTATATGAGCGATTATACCGATGTTACGGATATCTTGTTTTTTTTGCATAAGTTTTA
>JAYEKF010000114.1:0-17657 GCA_034660895.1 Thermoproteota archaeon
AGTTTTAAGCGGCCCCTATCGAAGACTAATGAATATTTATGCACAGTTAGATAAGCTTTGAAAAAACCCACCAATAGTATTTATTTGCGAACATGTTTTCTCATATCTCCTAACGCCGCGGAGGGAACCGGCAAGTCCTTCATAGTTAACAAGCCGGGGGGTGCGTTAATCACTTTTGGAATAGAGTTGACTATAACGGCGACCGTTCCAACGTCACCGTGAACGCAGGGCGAAATTTTCTCGTGTATGTTAGGAACCCCTTCGATTGTGATGGAGTCGTATTCTTCCTCCGCACCAATATATGCTTGAAAATCTAAAGTTACCACCTCTTTCCCCTTTCGAACGCCCCGTGCACGCTGTCTTAAACCAGCCACTTGCCCCACCCTAACTTTGATGGCTTGGCTTTCCACCCTTTTCTTCGCCACCAAGGGTTCAACAGAGTTCACTTCTATTTTGTCCAGCTTCCATGCGAGGGCGTCAGCAATCACAGCGACAGATTGCTTCAACCCTACGTGTCCAGTGATAAATTTTTTTTCAATTTTTGTTTTAAACTCTTGAACAGTAAGCCCGGCGCCAATCTTCTTCTGGAAAGGAACTCTCCGAGTTGCAGCGTTCATAACCCGGGTTACTTTAATTTTTTCGATTTTCTGACAAACAACAGTGAGCATGATGGGAAGCGTGTCCATGAGGAAGCCCGGGTTTATGCCTGTTCCTAAAACGGTTACTTTGTGTTTATTGGCGAGTTCATCCAGTTTTTCGGCGAGTTCCGAGTTCGTAACGTAGGGGTAAGTGAGTTCTTCGCATGTGGAAACCACGTTTACTCCATGCTTAACGACTTCGGATATTTGCGGATAAGTGTCCTTAAGAAAAGAGGTTGTGGCATGAACCACGATGTCCGCCTTCGCCTCAGAAAGCACCCCTCCAACGTCATCAGAAACTATCACCCCAAATTGTTTACCTATCCCTAACACTTCCCCTAAGTCCTTTCCAACTTTCTGTTTAGCGATGTCGATGGCGCCCACAACCTGTACCCCTTTCTTCTCTAGCAGAAACTGGGCGATGCGGCTTCCCATGGCGCCGACGCCGAATAAAACCACTCTCAGCTTTTCCATAATTTAACCTCCATTTGCATGCTTACGTAACGGGAATATACAGCTTTCTAAGAAGTTTGTACCTGTCAATGTCCTGTTATAAAAAAAGTATTTTCAACATTCATCCTTATTTGGATCCTATTAGGCGAGGTATGCTAAAACCATAGAGGGGGGTCTACGCATACAGGGGAAGATTCCACCATACAATTCGTGCCGAATTTGAACCCGTGTCACACAAGATGACTTTTGATTACGAGAGAAACTAGAATTTACTTAGTAAACTAAAAAATACCCGGCTTTTCTATACATGGTGAGGTGCATGATAAAACTGTTCAAGATCACCCTTGAGTTTAAGGTTTCCTCACCCCTACTGAAGACAACCTTTCAAGAAGCTTAAAACAGAGACAAGTCTTAGCAGTAGATGGCTGAGCAGAACTCTCTCAGATCTTTCGAATCAAGGCTTTATGGAGAAAGTGGCTTGCTGTACCGACTAGCCTCTGTGGAGAGGATTCGGAGCCAAAGCATCACGCTAGGCCACGGCCGAAAACTGCTAAGGCTGGAGCCTGAACAGCAGCTAAGTTTTGTAGAGGCGGTTCAAGCAAGAGGCTTTCGAGGTGTTGGGAAGAGTGGCGCCTAATGGACACGTGAAAAAGCTAATACAGGCCGCCATCAATCGGATGTTGCTAGGAGAATTAAAAAGTAAAATCTTCTTTATGACAAGTCTTGTTGTTAAAATGTTGTATCATCATTTTCAAAGCTCTTGTCTATGTGGACTTTTAAGTGTGTGTTAGCACAAAAAACAATATAAAAACTCGTAGCGTAGAACATAAAAAGAAATAGAAGGGAAAAACTTAAGGAAGCACTTTAAGAATTTGTTTCCATAAATGGAGTTCAGGATACTAGGGCGTACATAACAATTCCAACTCTAAAGTAACTGCCTAGAGATGATGAGATGATGAAGCTTTTCGAGTATGAGGCGAAAAACATACTGTCCACGTATGGTGTTCAAGTTCCACAAGGAGGATTGGCAACCAGCCCCGAAGAGGCAAAGGCGGCTGCAATGAAAATCGGTCCTCCATACGTGGTTAAGGCTCAGGTGCTGGTGGCGGGAAGGGGTAAGGCCGGAGGTATACTATTCGCAGAAACACCCTCAGAGGTTGAGGAAAAAGCGGCTGAACTGTTGGGCGCTGAGATCAGGGGAGTCAAGGTTCAAAGCGTTTGGGTTGAGGAAAGAATTCCGATCAGGCGAGAACTTTATTTCGGAATCACAATTGACCGGGTGCAACGAGCCTACGTGGCCATAGCCTCCTCCGCAGGCGGAATGGAAATCGAAGAGGCCGCCGCCAAAATGCCTGAAAGGGTGACGAAGTTCCCCGTAGACCCGCTTCAAGGCTTTCGCCCATACCATGCACGTCGAATCGTCAAAGAGCTTGGATACAAAGGCGCCAAGATGCTTAAACTCGCCACAATTTTCTATAGACTTTACAAGGCTGCAATGGATTATGACGCCGAACTTATGGAAATGAACCCGCTGGTGGAAACCTTGGAGGGGCTGTTCGTAGCCGCTGACGCAAGGCTCATAATAGACGACAACGCGTTGTATAGGCATTCGGAATACAAGAAAAGACTAGTTGAAGGCGAGTCCGAGTTCACACGGGAGGAAATAGAAGCTCGAAGGGCTGATTTGGCCTACGTAAGGATGGATGGGAACATAGGCGTTATCGGAAACGGAGCTGGACTTGTAATGGCCACCTTAGACACCATACAACTTTACGGGGGGAACCCCGCTGACTTCCTCGACGTCGGCGGAGGGGCATCCTCCGAAAGGGTCGCCAAAGCACTAGACATAGTCCTGTCAAATTCAAACGTGGACGTCGTCTTCATCAACATTCTTGGAGGAATAACTAGATGCGACCAAGTGGCAAAGGGAGTATTGGAGGCAAAGCAACGCGCAGAATTCAAAAAGCCGATGGTGATTCGATTAGTAGGAACAAACGAGGAGCAGGGAAGGCGCATACTCACGGAGGAAGACATTCAGGTCATGGACAGCATGGAGGAAGCTGCCAAAAAAGTAGTGGAAATGGTCGAAGTCACAAAACCCGAGGGAGGCTGAGTAGCGATGGGGCTTCTAGTTGGCAAAGACACGAATGCCATCGTTCAGGGCATAACTGGAACCCAAGGAAGATTCCACACCAAACTTATGTTAGATTACGGGACGAGAATTGTTGCAGGAGTCACTCCCGGAAAGGCTGGAACAAACGTGCACGGAGCCCCCGTGTACGACACTGTGGAGGAGGCCCTAAGAGAAAACGAGGCTGGCGCTTCCATAATCTTCGTCCCGGCGCCTTTTGCGGCGGATGCGGCTTTCGAGGCTCTTGAAAATGGAATAAAAACCCTTGTTATCATAACGGAGCACGTCCCGATAAGGGATGCGGTGGAAGTGATGGCTAGAGCAAAGGAGGAACGAGCCACCGTTGTAGGACCGAACACCCCAGGTGTAATTGCGCCTGGAGAATGTAAACTAGGAATAATGCCAGCGCACATCTTCAAGCCCGGCGTCGTCGGCATAGCCTCTAGAAGTGGAACGCTAACCTACGAAATTGCGGCTGGAATCACAAACATCGGTTTAGGGCAGTCGACATGTGTCGGTTTAGGCGGAGACCCGGTAGTGGGATTAAACTTCGTTGAGGCATTGAAGATGTTCCTAAACGACGAACAAACGAAAGCCGTGGCTTTGATCGGTGAAATAGGTGGAAACTTAGAGGAGTTGGCAGCCGAGTTCATTGCAAAGGAAAACTATGCAAAACCAGTCGTAGCCTTCGTTGCTGGCAGAACCGCGCCGCCCGGCAAGCGTATGGGGCATGCGGGAGCCATTGTCATGGGTAGAACAGGTACGGCTCAAAACAAAATAGAAGCTTTCGACAAGGCTGGCGTGGAGGTAGCTGAAAAGCCCAGCGATGTCGCAAGAATATTAGCTGAGAAACTTAGGGAAAAGTAACGCATATTTGAACATGCACAACCAAATTATCAGTCGAAAAGATTCTAGACATGATGCTTAGATGATCCATTTAAACACCGCAAAACTTGAGTCTCAATTTAAACTTTTCCACACTCCTGCGCACCAACAACGCGCGAGAAACAATTTTAAAATTGCTGGTGGAGGAGAATGCTCAGTTCAGAGGCCGTATTTACCGTTTCAATCAACAGCCTCTCAATTTTAGAGGAAATTAAGAAACAAATTCAACAGGTTCCAAGGATTAGATAAATTCCTTAGTTTATGCCTTCTCCTCGGCTTAAAGCCACAACTTTAACATTTTTAGTTGCTTATCTTTTATGGAAGGAGTTACGTCAAAGTTGAAACATTCACAGGCATACCTAGATAAAGTTCTTGCCCCCACTCAGGGGTTTACAAACGTAAACCTTTATATCCGAGAGAAAGCCTTGATGATGAGAGGAATAATTCCCCTGGAAACGAAAATGCAAGCGAGCAGTAAGGTACTACCTAGTCAAAGGGTGAAAGTTTCTCGAGGAGAAATCCATATTGTTAAAGAGCGATGCAAACAATGTAACTTATGCATCGACTTCTGTCCTACGCAAGTGCTTCAAGTATCTGACGAAGTGAATGAAAAAGGCTATCAACCCCCAAAACTTGTGGAGGAACCAGAAAAGGGAAAAATCTGCCTCGCTTGCGGATTCTGTCAAGTGATATGCCCAGAATACGCCATCTGGGTTGAAAAAAAGAAAAATTTAGCAGAGGGAGAAAAAAGTGGGAAAGACGATCTTAACCGGTAAACACTTCTGGTACGGCGATGTTGCCATAGCAGAAGGTGCAATAGCTGCGGGATGCCGATTTTTCGCAGGCTACCCCATCACTCCAGCCAGTGAAATAGCTGAGCATGTTTCTAGGAGATTTCCAGAAATAGGTGGAACATTTGTCCAATTTGAAGATGAACTCGCATCTATGGCCGCGATATTAGGGGCTTCTTGGGCGGGGGCTAAATCAATGACCGCAACCTCCGGCCCAGGCTTCAGCTTGATGCAGGAAAACATAGGCTTAGGCATCATGATGGAAGTCCCAACCGTCATCGTAAATGTGCAACGTGGAGCACCAAGCACTGGTCTCCCAACGCTTACAGCTCAAGGCGATGTTATGCAAACCAAATGGGGAAGTCACGGACCATACGAAATAATCGCGCTTTCACCCGATTCACCCCAAGAGGCTTTCGATCTCACAATACGCTGCTTTAACCTTGCAGAAGAATACCGAGTTCCCGTAGTTCTTCTCACAAGCGAAACCATCGGTCACAGCGCTGGAAAAGTGGTGGTTCCCCCAGAGGATGAAATAGAGCTTGTGGAACGGAAGAAGCCTAGGGTTCCTCCGGAAGAGTACCTACCCTACAAACCCGACGAAGACCTCATTCCCCCAATGGTCTGTGCAGGTGAAGGATATTCTTTCACCACAACTGGCCTTACTCACAATGAAAAAGGCTATCCTGACACAACCCCAGAAGCGCAGGAAAAGTTGGTTAGGCGTCTAAACGACAAAATTCGGAAGCGCCTAAAAGACATCGTGGATGTGGAAGAGAAAAACATGAAAGATGCCGATGTAGCAGTCGTCTCTTACGGACAAGTTTCCCGTCCAGCGAAAAAAGCGGTTGAAATGGCGCGGGAAGATGGAATCAAAGCAGGAAGCATAAAACTCATCACCATTTGGCCCTTCGCAGAACACGTTATACATAGATGGGCGAAACAAGTGGAGTACTTCATTGTTCCAGAGTTGAACTACGGCCAGATATGTCTGGAGGTGAAAAGAGAAGCGACCGGGGAGGCTGAAACCGTCCTAATTCCAAGGATGGGAGGCGAGTTAATTGCACCCACAGAAATTTATCAAGAAATTAAGAAAGTGAGCGGAAAGTGAACGAGCAGACAATAACAGAAGAAAAACCAGAGCTCCCTCCCGTAGATAAATGGCTTAGATCCGAGCGGATGCCGCATATATGGTGTCCAGGGTGTGGCATAGGTCCTACTTTGTATGCTTGGATAAGAGCACTTGAAAGAGTTGGCATACCAAAGGAAAAAGTGGTTTACGTCTCTGGGATAGGCTGCTGTGGAAGAGGCTCCGGCTACCTGGACGTTGATGGCTTCCACACAACCCATGGTAGAGCCATTCCATTCGCGATTGGACTTAAACTTGTTAAGCCGGAGCTGTGCGTGAACGTGATTTCGGGGGATGGAGACCTCTTCTCCATCGGAGGAAACCACTTTATTCATGCGTGTAGAAGAAACGTTGATTTGCTCGTTATCTGTACTAACAATTTTATTTATGGCATGACGGGTGGTCAACTTGCCCCCACAACCCTTCTGGGAGACCGCTCCACCACTTCTCCGTACGGGAATATTGAGCCTCCCTTTAACACGCCGCACTTGGCTGATGCGTCTGGAGCTGTATACGTTGCAAGGTGGACGAGTATTCATGTTAGGCGGTTGGAGTATTCTATAGCGGAAGCCTTGAAAATGAAGGGGTTCAGGTACATTGAAGTTTTGTCGCCTTGTCCAGTAAATTATGGAAGGCGAAACAAGCTTCCTGAACCGGATGACATAGCGGAATGGTTTAGACAGTCCTCTATAATCAGGAACGGAGCCGATACAAGTGAGGTTCAAATCGAGAGGGAAAAACCGCTTATCCTTGGAAACTTTGTCAAACGTGTTGGCAAACCGACACTTTATGAAGCCATGAAAAAACTTGAGGGAAGAGTTAGAGGGGCGGTGACGACGAAAAAATGAGAAAGGAAATCATGTTTGCGGGGTTTGGAGGACAAGGTGTTGTAACAGCTGGCTATATCACTGGTCAAGCCGCTGCAGTTTACGACGATAAGGAGAGCACTTTAACCCGTGTTTACGGGCCGGAAGCTAGGGGTTCAGCCTGCTACAGTGGTGTTGTGGTTGATGAGAAAGAGATAGATTATCCCTACCTTCTCAGCCCGGAGATTATGGTTGTTATGAGTCAAGAGGCGTACGAAAAGTTTCTGCCTCAACTGCGGGATGGAGGAGTGTTAATTATTGACAGCTCCATCGTCAAGTCGGATGAGCGTGCGGAGAAATATACGCTTTACAGGATGCCAGCTACTCGAATAGCGGAGGAATTAGGTGCTAGAGTTGTCGCAAATGTTGTTATGCTCGGATTTGTTGGGAAAATCTGGGATGGAGTGACCGTTAAGGGATTACGGGAGTCCGTTAAAGCTACTGTTCCGAAGAAACACCTAGAGTTGAATATTCGAGCGTTTGAAAGAGGGATGAAACTGGCGGAAAAAGCCTTAAAAGGGGAAGGTTAGAGGCGCCGAGTCAAAGTGAAAGAAGAGAGGGAGATTTTTGGAGTCCTCTTCGACCAACAGTAAAGAAAAGATAGGAGTCTTTGTCTGCCGTTGCGGCCGAAACATAGCTGCGACAGTTAACACGAAAAGAGTAGTCGAAGAAGTCCTAAAGCATCCAGAAGTAGTGTATGCAGAGGAATATGACTACGTGTGCAGCGACCCAGGTCAGGAACTCATAGAAACGGCGATTAAAGAAAAACGGTTGACCGGAGTTGTTGTAGCGGCTTGCTCTCCCTCACTTCATGAGACAACATTCAGAGAAACCGTGGAGCGTGCGGATCTAAATGCCTATAAATGTGAGATAGCGAATATCCGAGAGCAGGACAGCTGGGTTCACGAAGACATTGAGAAAGCTACAGAGAAAGCCATAAAGCTAACGAAGAGCGCGGTTGAAAAGGTTATTCGAAATGAAGCGTTAACCCCCGTAAGAGTTGGTCTTTACAAGAAAGCTTTAGTAGTAGGCGGCGGAATTGCGGGAATCAGAGCTGCATTAGACATTGCAGACGCTGGGTTCCCAGTTGTTTTGGTTGAGAGAAAACCCACCGTTGGAGGTCACATGGCGCAGCTAGCGGAAACCTTTCCAACGCTTGATTGCGCCAGCTGCATTTTAACTCCTCTTATGAGCGCTGTTGCGCATCATCCGAACATTAAACTTCTGACTTTGTCAGAGGTTGTGGATGTCAAGGGCTATGTAGGAAACTTTCATGTACGCATCAAGAAGCATCCTAGATACGTGGATCCGGATAAATGTAACCTCTGTAACGAATGTGTAAACATCTGCCCGGTCGTCGTACCCTCAGAGTTTGATGAAGGACTAAGCCTAAGAAAAGCAATATATATTCCGTTTCCTCAAGCCGTGCCATCCTCATACCTAATCGACATAGATGCCTGCTTGGGAACGAGTCCGCTTATATGCGGCAAATGTGCGGAGCCGGAAATTTGCGGTCCACTAGCGGTGAACTTTGATGATAAAGAGGAAATTATTGAAGAAGATGTTGCAGTTATAATCGTCGCAACTGGATATGAGCTTTACGACCCAACGAACCTCGGCGAGTACGGAGCAGACGAATACCCAGATGTCATAACTTCTCTTCAGTTTGAACGACTGCTTTCCCCAAATGGACCAACAGGAGGCATCCCTAAGAGACCCAGCGATGAGAAAATTCCGAAGAAAATAGCTTTCATCCATTGCGTTGGGTCCAGAGATGAGAGACATCAACCTTACTGCAGCCACATCTGCTGCACTTACTCGGCGAAACACGCTCTTCTATTTAAGGAGTTGGTGCCCGACGCTGAGATTTACTCCTTCTACATAGACATCCGGGCGGTTGGAAAAAACTATGAAGATTTCATAAGAAGGGTTCAGGAGGAAACAGGTATCCATTACACCCGTGGGAAAGTTTCAAGAATTTACGAGCAGGACGGAAAGGTGAAGATTTTTGGCGTAGACACTCTGCTGGATAAGAGGATAGAACTGGAAGTAGACATGACCGTCTTAGCTCTAGCCATAGTTCCCTCCAGTGACATACAAGATTTAGCCAGCAAGATGCGAATCCAAATTGACAGAAACAACTTCCTTCAAGAACTACATCCGAAACTGCACCCAGTAGAATCCGCAACCTCAGGCATATTCCTAGCAGGCACCGCCCAATCTCCAAAGGACATACAAGACACGGTAGCTCAAGCTGGTGCAGCAGCAAGCAAAGCGTTAGGCATACTAACCCAAGA
This sequence comes from Thermoproteota archaeon, assembly GCA_034660895.1. Taxonomy (GTDB): domain Archaea; phylum Thermoproteota; class Bathyarchaeia; order Bathyarchaeales; family JAYEKF01; genus JAYEKF01. Next base: position 9,191 of record JAYEKF010000114.1, read on the forward strand.
AAAAATCAGCCATATCCCCACAGTTGCCACGGTGGATGAAGATCGGTGCAGCGGCTGCAGCCTCTGCATTTCTATTTGTCCATATGGAGCGATAAAGCTGGTTGACGGAAAAGCCCACGTGGAAGAAGTGCTTTGCGAAGGCTGCGGTGCATGCGTTTCCACTTGTCCTTCAGCCGCCATAGACCTAAGAAATCATACCGATGAGCAAGTCGGTGTCATGATAAAAGCTTTAGCCGGAGAGATTTAAAGATGAAAGAAAGATTTGAGCCCAGAATCATAGCGTTTCTCTGCCGATGGTGTGGCTATCAAGGTGCGGACATGGCTGGCACCTCCCGCCTAAAATATCCGCCTTCAATTGTTTCAATCCGTGTTCCATGTAGCAGTCGTATTAAAATGATGCATGTCCTAGAAGCCCTAACAAAGTCTGATGGTGTGCTAATTGCGGGTTGCCACACTCCAAACGACTGCCACTTTATTAACGGAAATTTCAAATGCCTAAAACGTGTCACTCTCCTCAAAAAGTTTCTGGAACAAATGGGAATAAATCCCGCGCGAGTTAGATTAGAATGGATTTCTGCAACTGAAGGAAAAAAATTTGCTAGGGTGGTTACAGACTTCACCCAAGAACTGAAAGAACTTGGCCCCCTAAACTTAGCCTACGTAAACGAAAATGTTTCAACCGGCGCCGCCCTCGAAGTACAGAGTGAAGAGAAATGAATGAACTTGCGGAAAGAGTAACAGAAATCAGCGACCAAAACGTCTACAGCTGCTATCAGTGTGGTTGCTGCAGTGCTGGATGCATGTTCACCGATAACATGGACACCTTGCCGCATCAAGTTATAGAGCTTATTCAAAGGGGAGACAAAATGGCACTTGAAAAGAACACCTCATGGATATGCGCATCCTGCTTTGTGTGCTCTATAAGATGTCCAAGGGGATTAGATGTGGCAGCAATCATGGAAGCCTTAAGGGAAATCAAAATCCGAGAAAGAGGTTTCAGAAAAGTGGATCTAAGAAAAATTAAGGATGTGAACAAGCTTCCTCAAATAGCTATAACCGCAGCTGCGCAGAAATTCACGTGGTGAAGTGGAATGAAAATTCTTTATTATCCCGGTTGCTCCCTAAGAAACTCCTACCCCGAATTTGAAAATAGCACCTATGAGGTGTGTGACAAGCTGAACATAGAACTTGTGGAGATTCCAGATTGGAACTGCTGCGGGGTGGTTCCAAGCTTAGCCGCCGACAACGTCATGCGGCATATTGGAGCCGTCCGCTCATTTATCAACGCGCAGGAAAAGGGGAAAGAAATAGGAACCAACATTGTTGTTACAGTCTGCTCCATGTGCTACAACGTGCTGAAAAGAGTTAATTTAATTTTGAAGGAGCAAGCGGACACGCTGAAAAATGTTAACGATTTCATAGACGACCAGCCGAACTACGTTCCAACGCTTAAAATAGTGCACTTTTTCAACTTGCTTAGAGAAATAGGCTTCGATAAAATCAAAGAGAAAACTTCCACGCCGCTGGGGAAGTTAAAGGTTGCGACCTACTATGGTTGTGCACTTCTAAGGCCGGAAGGAGTGCAAATAGACGACCCGGAGAACCCGAAAGTCTTTCAGAATTTTGTTGCAAGTGTGGGAGCGGACCCAGTTAACTTTCCCTTTAAAATAGAATGTTGTGGGAACTATCACATCGCTTTCGAACCTGAAATTGTTGAGATGAGAACCCGAAAAATCATCGGTTCAGCGAGGTCGGAAAATGCAGACCTTATTCTTTCTCCTTGTCCCCTCTGCACCTACAACCTTAACCATGGAAACGAAACGTTAAAGGAGGATGAACGTGTTCCAGTTGTATTCTTCACCCAGCTTTTAGCTTTAGCCTTAGGTGTAAAGTCATACCTTCCCGCTGAAATTGAAAATAAAATCTTGAAGAAAATAGGAGAGGAAAAAAATGTCTGAAGAGAAGAAACCAATGGTGACCGTTTACATAATGGGCAAAGCCTACAAAGTTCCAAACACGCTAACCATCATGCAGGCTATAGAATACGCAGGGTACCGTTTCATTCGAGGCTGCGGTTGCCGAGGAGGCTTTTGCGGGGCGTGCACCACTTTTTACAGGGTGAAAAACGACTATGAACTTCACGTTGACTTAGCCTGTCAGAAAATTGTGGAAGATGGAATGTACTTGGTTCAACTCCCTTTCATACCAGCTGAGAAACCAAAGTGGAACCTGGACAAAATGAAACCAACTACAGACGAGGTGATAAGAGTGTTTCCAGAAATCACGCGGTGTCTCTCCTGTAACGTTTGCACGGATTCTTGTCCGCAGGACATAGAAGTGATGCGTGCTATTCAAGCAATCCGCAGAGGCGACTTGGAAGGAGTTGTCAATCTGACGTTCGACTGTATCGCATGCGGCGCCTGCTCAATGCGCTGTCCCGCTGAAATCACCCATTATCAAGTGTTTCAACTTGCTAGAGGGCTCTACGGCAAATACAAGACAACTCCATCAAAACACCTTATCGATAGGACAAAGGAGATAGAAGAGGGAAAGTTTGACGATAAAATGAAGAAACTTCTCCAGATGAACGTAGAAAAACTAAAAGAAGAATACAAAAAGAGGGAAATCGAAAAATGAAAAAAATGGAAATGGTAAGAGGCTACCCTGAGTACATACGTGAATCCATCGAACTTGTAGAAAAAACAAGAGACGAAAGGCTGAAGCACACATTCAAGGAAACCTACCCATTCTTAACCCTCAAAGAGAGAGAGGAAGTACTACAGAAGTACCATCCAGACTACAAGAAAAAAATGAAAAAAGCCGTAAAAATTGGACCAAACAAAGGAGACCTAATGCCTCATGAAATTGTGGACTTGCTTGAGGCACATCCGATGATAAACCCAAAAGACATCGACCTGTCTCATATAGATTATGACATCGACATCCTGATAATTGGGAGTGGTGGAGCAGGGTTAGCCGCTGCCCTTTGGGCTAACAAGACTGGAGCCAACCCAGAGGATATACTTATAACAACTAAGCTGAGACTGGGAGACGCAAACTCAAAAATGTCTCAGGCTGGGATACAAGCAGCAGATAGGTATCAAGACACCCCCATGTTACATTATCTCGACATCATGGGAGCCGGACACTTTGTCAACGATCCGGAACTCGTGGAAACTTTGGTTATGGAGGCGCCCTTTATAATAAAGTGGCATGAAGATGATTTGGGTGTAATCTACGACAAGGAACCAGACGGAACCATGATGGAAACTTTAATCGGAGGTCTCTCCAGACTAAGGGTGCACTCGTCCAGAGATTATACTGGATTAGAAATAATGAGGTCTCTTATGGATAAGGTTCTGAACCTAAGAATACCCGTTTTAGAATTTTCGTCCGCCATCGAACTTATTATGGATGAAAAAGGCCAGGTTGCCGGAGCCGTTTTATGGAACATGGAGACTGAGGAGTACGCCATCGCAAGGGCGAAATCTACCATCATAGCTACGGGCGGCTTCGGTAGGTTACATATACAGGGTTTTCCGACGACGAATCACTACGGGTCAACAGCTGACGGGTTAGTGCTCGCTTATCGAGTGGGGGCTAAATTCAGAGACATGGACTCCGTTCAGTATCACCCTACAGGCGCAGCCTATCCAGAGGCAATATTGGGTTTGTTATGCACTGCAAAACTGAGGGGGCGAGGGGCGCAGCCGGTAAATAAACACGGTGAAGTGTTTGTCAATCCTCTAGAACCTCGCGATGTGGAGGCGTCGGTTATTATTAGGGAGTGCTATGAAAGGAACAACGGCGTTGAAACACCAACCGGAATGAAAGGGGTGTGGCTTGACACGCCCATGATAGACATAATCAACGGGGAGGGAACAATAGAAAAGGCGTTTCCGGCTATGCTGAGGCAGTACAAGCGACAGGACATCGACATAAGAGAAGACCCAATTCTAGTCTTTCCAACCTTACACTACCAGAACGGCGGCGTAGTGATAAATGTGAAAGCCGAAACCACAGTTCCAGGGTTGTTCGCTGCTGGTGAAGTAACCGGTGGAGTCCATGGCAAGAACAGGTTGGTTGGGAATTCATGGATGGAGATTCAGGTTTTCGGCAGGAGGGCAGGCATATATGCGGCCGAACGGGCCAAGAAGGCGAAACTGGGTAAATTAACGCTTGACCACGTGCTGAAATATGAAAAAGCGCTTGAACAAGCGGGCATAAGGACGGACAGAAGAAGTCCGATAGTGCTACCAAACTACAAGGAGGAAAAAGTAGTCTCGCGCACAATAAAAATATTTTAGAAAAAACATTTGAAAAACAATTTGGAGTTTTAAAAAAATGGAGTACCATCTAGAAACTCCGGTGAGAGAAGAGGACATCCGGAAACTTAAGGTGGGCGATCTCGTTTTCCTAAGTGGCACAGTTATCACCGCAAGGGATGAAGCCCACCTTAAAGCGTTAGAACTACATGAAAAAGGTGAAAGATTGCCTGTGGATTTCAAAGGGAGAGGCGTTTACCATTGCGGCCCCGTCATGAAGAAAGTAGGCGGCGAATGGAAGGTTATAGCAGCTGGCCCCACAACTTCAGCTCGCATGGAGATTTTTGAAGACAAATTCATCGAAGCCTTTCATCCAGCGATGATAATTGGTAAAGGCGGAATGGGTGAAAGAACTGTTAAGGCATGCGAAAAGTTTGGATGCGTTTACGGATATTTCACGGGAGGGGCTGCTGTTTTAGCTGCTAACGGAATCAAGAAGGTGAAAGCGGTTTACTGGCTAGAAGAGATGGGCATGCCTGAATGCCTATGGGTCTATACGACTGAAAATTTCGGTCCAACGTTAGTAACAATTGACACTCATAGACGCAATCTCACAGAAGACGTGAAGCGGAAGGTTATGGAAAATAAAGAGAAAATCATTGGAATGCTGGAGTGATAAGAAGGATGGAAAAACTAGAACAAATAGTTGAAGACACCGCGGTGGAGTTACTTAGGATCTCTGCGACAGAGCTGCATAAAGACGTTGTAAAAGAGTTGAAAAAGGTGAAAGAGCAAACTAAAGGGGCGTTAGGGAGACCCCAGCTGGAGAACATTTTGAACAACATTGAGAGCGCGAGGAAACGATCACTACCGATGTGCCAAGACACCGGTATAGTTAGCTTCGTAGTCAAGTTGGGAGACGAGTTTCCAATTCGTTCAAAACTGAAAGAAATATTGGTGAAAGCTACTAGAAGAGCAACGGAAGAAGTCCCTCTCAGACCTAACGCTGTTGACGTGTTCGAAGGCAACACCGGCGACAACGTAGGAAAAAACGGTTACGTACCGCACTTTTACACCAATTTGGTGGAGGGTAATAAGCTTGAGCTAACAGCTATGCCGAAGGGAGGGGGGTCCAGCAACGTAGCAGCTCTAAAAATGTTGAAGCCTGGGGTCGGAATCAAGGGCGTAAAGGAATTTGTGATACAAGCGGTGGCAGCCGCCGGATCGCTGGGCTGCCCACCTTACTCCGTTGGAGTAGGGGTAGGTGGTGGAGAGGACATCTGTATGCACCTGGGTAAAAAAGCGCTTTTAAAGCCGGTGGGGGAAAGAAATCCCGACCCAAATGTCGCAGAGCTGGAGAAAGAACTCTTAGAAAAAATCAACGAGCTTAACGTAGGAGCCATGGGTTTAGGGGAGGGACCAACCGCGTTTGATGTTCACTTTGAGATAGCTGCAAGACATCCTGCATCCCTGCCAGTAGGAGTAGTTATTAGCTGTTGGGCTCTGAGACACGCAAAGGCAACAATTTCCAGCAACGGAGAAGTAACGATAAGAAAGAACATTTAAAACTAAGGGCACATGATTAAATAGGAGGCAAAATAAACGGTCAAAACCAAAAAACTCACCAAAGAACAGCTCTTAGCCAAGGCGAAAAAACCCGCCCAGCTCGCCTTAGCTTACCACCCATACTACAGGGGAAAGGTGCAGGTGATGCCAAAATGCGCCATCCGAACCCACCAAGACTTCGCCATATGGTACACCCCAGGCGTAGCAGCATCCTGTAGAAAAATCAAGGAAGAACCACAACAAGTTTTCCAACACACAAACAAATGGAACTACGTAGCAGTAATAAGCGACGGAACACGTGTGCTTGGACTCGGAGACATCGGCGCTGAGGCGGGTCTCCCAGTTATGGAAGGAAAGGCGCTCCTGTTCAAGTACTTGGGTGGAGTGGACGCATTTCCCATATGCCTAGGAACTAAAAACCCGGATGAAATCATCAATGTATGTAAATGGTTGGAACCCACTTTCGGCGGCGTCAACCTTGAAGATTTAAGCAAACCGAAATGTTTCTACATACTTGAACAAGCAAGAAAACAACTTAACATTCCTGTTTGGCACGACGATCAACAGGGCACCGCCGCGGTTATTTTAGCAGGGGTTGTAAACGCGCTTAAATTGGTAGGCAAAAAAATGAGTGAAACCCGGGTAACCATGATTGGTGTTGGCTCTGCTAACACAAGAACCGCTATCGTGCTGATGAGGGCTGGAATCAAACCCGGAAACATAATGATGGTTGACAGCCGAGGAATCTTACACGCAAACAGGAAGGATTTAGAGAGTAAAAAAGAGGAAAACCCGTGGAAATGGGACTTTTGTCTGAAAACAAACGCTGAGGGAAGAGTAGGCGGCTCAGCTGAAGCGTTAAAAGATGCAGATGTGTGCATAGCAGCGTCCAAGCCTGGTCCGGGAACTATCAAAAAAGAATGGGTGTCCGGGATGGCTACGGACTCAATAGTTTTCGCTTGTGCAAACCCGATTCCTGAAATATGGCCTTGGGAGGCAAAGGAAGCTGGAGCTAAAATTGTAGCCACAGGACGGTCGGATTTTGCGAACCAAATTAACAATTCTTTGGGTTTTCCAGGGATTTTCCGTGGAGTTTTGGATGTGCGTGCGAAGACTGTTACTGATGACATGTGCATCGCCGCCGGCATGGAGCTGGCGAAGTTTGCGGAAGAGCGTGGAATCAACGAACAGGACATTGTTCCTAGAATGGATGAATGGGAGGTTTACCCCCGAGAAGCTGTGGCTTGTGCATTAAGGTCGATTAAGGATGGTGTGGCGCGGATAAAACTCAGCAAACAGGAACTTTGGGACAAAGCGGTTTCCATCATCAAGAACGCTAGGGAATCCACAGAAGCATTAATGAAAGCAGGGTTAATTAAAACTCCTCCGCCGGAAGAAGAAGTTCTAAAAGACCGCGGACCCTAAAGCGTTTCCCTCTTTATTTTTTTTTGTTCAAATGTTTTGGTTCAATCTCTGCCTAAACAAAAAAGCCGAGAAAAGCCAAAAAGTGATGGTGTCTGAACGAAAGGGCCCCGTAAGCCCATGAAACAGCGTAAAGGTGATATGGAATCCCAATCTTAACAAATCTTCCTTTGGTCCTATGAATCGAACGTCCTCACAAAAAGGGGGGGGGTGAGTGAGTCAGCTACTGATACGTCTTCTCCAGATTAGCGCTACAGCTACAATTGCGAATACTGCGGCAATCAGTGAGAAGATAACGGCAGACCATATGGGTACAACCACTCCGGTCACTGGCTTGACATCTTCGACGGTGGTTTGTAAGGTGCCTATGTCCGTCTCGATTGTGGCGACATCGTCGTCGATGGCTGTTACCGTGCCTTTAATGGTGCCCACATCCGTTTCGATGGTGGCCACGGTTCCGTTGATGGCGACAACCTTCAGGTTGATGTCGTCGAAGCTCAATTGAATCGAGCCTACATCAGAGCTGATGGTGGCGACGGTTCCGTTGAGTGCAACGAGCTTGGCGTTGATGGACGTTAGGTCGGTCTCAATGTCCCCGACCTTGGTGCTGATGGATGCTACGCCGTTTTTAATTTCCACTAGAGTTGCGTTAATGGTGTCTAGATCTGTCTTGATTGTGCCGATGTCTGTCTCTATCGTCGCTACGTCACCCTTGATGGTGCCAACATCGGTCTTGATGGTTGCAACGTCGCCCTGTATGCTTACTATAGTTGTATTCATGGCGCTTAGGGATATCTTGATCTCGCCAACATCGGTTTTGATTATGGCTACGTCTCCTTGGATGGTTACGAGTGTTGCGTTCATGCCTTGAACTAGCGACTTAACGGTGCCGATGTCTGCCTTGATCGTTCCTATATCTGTTTTGATCAGCACTATGTCTCCTTGGATATCAGTGATAGTAGCGTTTAGAGCATCGAGCTTGACCCCAAGTGTACCTACGTCCGTTTTGATTATGGCTACGTCGCCCTGTATTGAGGTCACGGTGGCGTTGACGGTCTCGATTATCGGCTTGATGTATGCTACATCCGTCTTGATTGTGCCGATGTCTGTCTCTATCGTCGCTACGTCACCCTTGATGGTGCCAACATCGGTCTTGATGGTTGCAACGTCGCCCTGTATGCTTACTATAGTTGTATTCATGGCGCTTAGGGATA
>JAYEKF010000114.1:17757-22061 GCA_034660895.1 Thermoproteota archaeon
TTGACCCCAAGTGTACCTACGTCCGTTTTGATTATGGCTACGTCGCCCTGTATTGAGGTCACGGTGGCGTTGACGGTCTCGATTATCGGCTTGATGTATGCTACATCCGTCTTGATTGTGCCGATGTTCGTCTCGATCAGAGCAACATCTCCCTGCACAGAGACGATCTTGGCGTTGATGTCGGTTAGGTTCATCTTGATGATGCCCACATCCGTCTGTATTGTCGCTACGCCCGCGTCGATGGAAATGAGGCGGGCATCCCATCCGGTCAGGGTCGGGCTCACGAGGAAACATTTCAGTTCGATGCCCTTAACCGTAATAGCCTCCATTATGCAACTGGCGTTCACGACTAGGGTGTAGGTGTCCGTCGCGTCGGTGGGAATAGCGTAGGAGATCTTGTAGAGGCCAGTGTCCACCCAAACGGCGGTTAGGGACTGCGTGGTTCCGTTGGGTAGGTATAGGGTGGCGGTGATGCTGGCGTTGACGGCCACACCTCCATAGGAGGTGAGGGCGTAGAACTCAGCTGTCTCGAGGGGGAAGTGTATCGAGCCGACGTCCATATCGATGTCCAGCACGTACGCTAAGACCTTAACGACCTCGAAGGTTACGAACCGTGTGACACTGGGACCTGTGTTAGGATCTGGTGATGCCGCGTCTAATAGGGTTCCGTTGAATAAGGTGGCGTTCCAGGTTCCAAGCGGATCATCATATGCAAGGTAGTATGTTGCTTCAAACCGTGCATGAGCCGTAACGTAGGTAGCGGGTTTAAGTATTGATGGCCCGTCAGCTTTGGTTATGTTAATGTTTGCGGACCCGGTGGTCACGGGGGCGCCATCAGGATATGTTGCGGTGAACCATACAGTCATCGTTTCCTCACGCTCGTAAGAGGCTTTGTCAGTGTAGACGGCTGTCACAGTTATGGGGGCTGATTTAACTTCAAAGGCGCTGGATGATGCAGCTGATGTTGGGCCGCTGTTAGGGGTCGGCGTAACCGTGTCTTCTACCGCATCGATGTTGACAGTAAAGTTATAGCCCGTTCCAAGTGAGGTGTTCCATGGGATCTTCCATGAAACAGTCCAGTTTTTCGAGGCTGAATCATAATCTGCTGAAGTTAGAGATGTGGTGGTGATGACGGTGGAATTCGCATAGATGGTGGCGTTCAGCCATCCGAGGTCAGTAGACGTGAAGTATGTTCCGTCAGGATATGTAATGTTGAAGTTTGCGGATGCCGTTAACGTGCGGTTAGTCACGGCTGGCGATACAAGATTTATGGTTCCTACCGCTAAGTCGGCCTTGGATACCGTGAATGAGGTTGATGAAAAAGCTGGTTTCGGTCCGCTGTTTCCTTCCTTGTCTACGATGGAGCCCTCTAAGAACGTGAAGTTGTAGCCACTACCGAGCTTGGCATCCTTGGGAATCTTCCATGTCACGTTCCAGATGGCTGTAGTTGCGTTGCAGTTGGCAGTGGTGAGGGCAATGGTCTTGACGAACGTGGTGTTGTAGTAGAGGCTGGCATTCATCGACTGGAAGTCCGTCACGTTGTAGAGGCTCCCGTCGGGGTACGTAACATTAAACTCCATAAGAACAGTTTCGGTGCGTTGTTTGTCTATGGGTTGGGTAATTATGTTGATACTTAGAACGCCTAAGCCAACAATCTCGAAGTCTTGGACATCGGCTATCGGTTTGACGGTTCCGGGTGTGGTGGCGTTGGTTACGGTTACGGTGTAGGTTCCAAGAGTAGCGTCCTTTGGAATAGTCCAATTGTCATCAGCCACGCCTCCGGGAAGTATTGATACGTTCTTTGGGTAGCCGCTTACGGATGCTCCCGCGAATTTTATGTCAACAGTCACGTTGGCGGGCAGGGTTTCGACCGTGTAGCCTTCGACGTGAATGTTAACGACCTCGAACCTAGCGTACTCTGTTTTATCTGTTAAGCCGACAAAGAAGCTTCCCGTTGCCAGTGTTTCATTAAAGGCTATGTCGTATGTGCCAGTATAGTTTGTGTGGGCACCTGTGGTAAAGTCAGTGTAATAAACTGTACTACTCTCTCCATATCCAGGCCTGTCAGGGTAAAGCGCTGTTGTAACGTTTAGAAATGTAACATTTTGATAAACAGCGCCTGTAGGGTCTGCCACAGTAACATTCGCGGCGTAGACAACCCCTTCTTCTCCTCCAGTCATATTTACCCACATCGTTACCGTGTCTCCCTCTTGCCTTTGTGCTGGCGGCGAAGGCACCACAGCTTCTATGTAGTATGCCGTTTCAACTATGAAAATATCTGTACCAGTGGTTCCAGTAGCGGGATCCGTCAGCTTGATGGTGTAGGAACCATTGACTGAGTGGGGAGCCGTGAACGTGTCGTTTACTGCTGTGCTACCAGCGGCGCATGTCCCTTCCTTGACTAGCGTTACGTTCCAATAAATTTCGTAATCTCCACCTGGGGTGTCGATCGTTCCGATAACCCTCACTTCGGTGCCGACTGGTCCGCTGTCTGGATCGATAGTTATTATTGTTGCGCTCACGAGCGGTGTTACGAATGCTAGCGTTGAGATCAACAGTATCGCTATGGTCAATATTGTCAAGAATGACTTATTTGCAATCGTCGCTTTCGACTTTTTCATTATTTTCACCCTTTTTTAATTGCGTTGCGCTCTTTCAGGATGCCCTTATCACCCTCCGAGGCGCTTTTCCGACCACGCAGTAGGCTACGTGGCTTAACGACGCTTCACCTTACTAATCGTGCACTCCACAAGGTCGCCCTCCTCAATGCCCAAAGCGTCCCTCACCCCTTAGGAACCGTAATCCTCCACCCTTCCTCAAATAGACAGTAAACACAACCTTTTTGCTCTCCTCCATCGACAAGCTAACATCCCCCGAAAAAACGTCGTTTTTCGTGTTTATTTGGATTCGAATTCTGACTATATAAGACTTACTATATTCTAGAACAATATTCTACGGTTGCAGGAAATCAATAGCGTAAGTGCTAATGGTCGCTAGGGGTTTTCGATCTTATGTCCTTGTATATTCTCATGATGTCTTGGAACTCCTTTTTGATGGCTCGGCCAGACTGTATCGTCACGTGTCCTACTGCTGAGGGCACGTCCTAGTGCAGATGGAGAACCAATTTGCGTCCCCTAGACTCCAGCATAACGTGGTATTGGCCTCTACGCCACTCCCCCCTCAGCTCATGAATCGTTGGGAAGTCGTGGAGGTATAGTTCGCGATAGCCTAGGCCGAGTAGGGCTTTACGTAAGTCCTCGAAAACGATGCCGCGGAGCTCTCTCCTCAACCTGAACCACCTAGCAGAATATCGTTTCTGGCGAAAATTTGATAAGTCTTACTGTTCGACCGTCAAGCGTTAGTAGAAATATTTTCATTGAAATAGTTGAAAGATAAAAAAGAGGGGGGTTAAGAGGCGGTTTCTACGTTGTATTCCTTGTAGTATTGGGCAGTAGCTGAGTGTAGTGTTACGTCTATGGTGGTTCCACCGTCGCTTAAGGAAACGCTGTCAGGGGAGGTATGTAGACAACCATGGTCCAACCGGACTTCAAAGCTAGGTCAGTTTTGCTCTTTCTAAATATGAATTGTGAATTCACAAGATTTGTAGCCACTGTAGCTTTTTGTTTACCGCTTTGCCGCCAAAATCATGTAGCCGTCTAGCTATTGTTCCATTTCTTGAGGGGGTAGCATGTCCTTACTAATCTTGAACAGGAAGCCGCAGAAAAACCTGCACAGACCGGACAAAGAAACCCTATCAATCTGTTTCAACATCTAATTTCGCGATGAAGCAGCGCGTCAAGCAACTCAAGTAAAAACCATAGAGTTTTTTTATTTGCAAAAAATTATAATCGAAAAGCGATAAAAAGGTAGTTTCATGGTGAAACGCATGATTGTGGGTATAATAGCTGATACACACGACCGCCTGCCCTTTGTGGATAAGGCTGTAAAACAATTGAACAAAGAAAAAGTTGAATTAGTGTTGCACGCAGGAGACTACGTCGCACCCTTCGTTCTACCACATTTTAAACCCTTAAACGCAGATTTGATTGGAGTTTTAGGCAACAACGACGGCGACAGGGAACTACTTAGAAAACAGTTTGCAAGCCTCGGCGCCGAACTCCGTGGAAGATTTGCCGAAATCGTTGTTGACGGCGTGAAAATTGTGATGCTGCATGGTGACGAAGAGGATTTGTTGCGGTCGCTTATCAACTCTGAAAGTTACGATGTGATTGTGCACGGACATACACATGAGGCGAAAACTTATCGGAAAGCAGAAGCGCTCATCATAAACCCAGGAGAAGCGT
>JAYEKF010000115.1:0-4769 GCA_034660895.1 Thermoproteota archaeon
GTAGCCCGAGCTTATTGCGCTCCACTGTGCATGCGCTATGTTTACGGCTACAACGAAAAGCATAACGGTCAGCAGGATCGTAGCAACGAAGATATGTGATTTCATCTCGACATCTAACATTTTATTAAGAGTTTCCTTCTTTATAAACTTGTATAGAGAAACCTTATAGAACATTTAACTAGACTAAATTGTTTGAATTATAATGCAACCACGCGTGATTTATGTAAAGTTTGCTGTAAAAATTGTTTTGAAAATTTTCATGCTGTCGTACAGTATTCTTAGTTTTGAGATGTTGTATTTTCTTTTCTTGCAGCTTATTGGTTTTTCTTGGTAAACAAACCCGTTCTTTAATCCTTTAACTGCGATTTCGGTTTCAATTTCGTAGCCAAATGATTCTAAATTAAGTGTTTGCAAGATCTGTTTTTTGAACGCTCTAAACCCTGTTTGGCTGTCTGTGATGAATTTTCCGGTTAAAATCATGATTGTGATGTTGAATAAGAAGTTGCCTAGTCGGTTAAGCTTTGACGTTGAGTTCTTTTCGCGACCTAGGAATCTTGAACCAGCTACGATGTCGACGCCGTTAAATAATGGGTGGATGACGTTAGGTATTTCTTTAGGTTTGTGTGCTCCGTCAGCGTCTATGGTGACGATGATGTCGCCTTGAGCATGTTGGAATCCTCTTCTCAGCGCGTGTCCTTTTCCTCTGTTTTTTCCGTTGGATAGTACTGTTGCTTTGTATCTTGTAGCTATTTTTCTTGTGTTGTCTGTGGATCCGTCGTCGACAATGATGATTTCGTGGGGCATTCCTAGACTTTGCATGGCTGAGATTGTGTTGGAGATAACGTCTCCTATGGTTTTTTGTTCGTTGTAGGCTGGAATAACTACTGATATTACCGATGGCTGCATTGGGTTTCCCCTTTCTCTCGTATTGTACACGCAAACGCGAACTTAAACTTATGTAGACGAATGCTATAGAACTTTTTTCCAATTGTATAGAAGATTTTATGAAAGTAGCAACTGTTCTTTTCGTTGGTTTTACGTAAACTTAAAATTTTGTCGGTTAACGAAGCGGAGTTTAGCTACCTTCGGAAGCGTAAATGTGTATGTCGAAGCTGAATTTCTGTACTTCGTTGATGATGAGGTTGTTAATGAAATCGGGGGAAGAACCGGCTTTTAGAGTAAGCGTTACGTAAATGGTTTCATTTGGATGAACAATGGTTTCATTGTAGTCCCATGTTACGGTCATATTATTGGCGACGAATTCAGTAACATTATTATCATCGGAATCGAAGAACGTCCAGTTTGCGGTTTCAAGTTTGAGGGTGGTGTCGATGTTGCTTTTGCTTTGGATGCTAAATGAACGGTTTGTCGAAGTTCCGGGGTAAATTGTTCCCCAGTCAATGTATTGTTTTTCTTCCTTGAGTGTTATGTTCCCGTCGAAAGCTTTGACGCCTGTTGTGTGTATGGTGCCGAAGCTTGGAAAATAGTAATTGTCGATTTTGCTTATCCATATTGAGATCATGGCGCTGAGTATTAACGTTGCAGCTGCGACAATTGTTATCAGTAACACTGTTTTTTTTGAACGACGTAGAAACTCAATGAAAGAGTTAAACAGGTTTTTCATGTGTTTTCTCACGGCGTTCAAATCATCAAACAGGTGTTTCATAACGTTTTTGTTAGGTAGAATCTAGAAGATTAAGGCTTCGGAAAAGTTGGTGTTTCATTTTTTCTTAGGCTGAACGAAGGTTTGCTACTTTTTCTGTTAAGGTTAGTGGAATGTTGATTAGTTTTGAAATTGCTCCTAAGCCGGATAGCATGGTTCTGAGGTTGTTGATTTCGGTTTGGTTGATTGCGCCGATGATAGGCGCTGAGAGCAGGTAAGTTGCTGCGAAAATTGTTCCTCCTGTTGTGAGCTGTATCCAGTCAGCGGTGTTGAGGAAGTTTAGGGATAAGTATGTGGTTGTGGCTGCAATGGTGGATGCGATGAATATTTTTGTGGAAGTTTTGAAGTCTGCTTTTGCTTGGTAATGTTTCCATATCCAATGGAGACCGTAAAACATGCTTGGTAACCCGGCGAAGATGCTTCCAAGTATTACGCCTACTATTCCCAGCGTAGGAATGAGGAGGAAAGCTAAAGGAAAACCGAAGGACATTGTTAATAGGCTTAGTTTCATCAGCATTTTTGTTTCTCCGAGACCTGCTAAGAAGCTTCCCATAGTCATGCTTCCGAAAACTACGAGTAAATTGCTTATAACGTAGAGGGTTAGGAAGAACGGGGCGTAAGTCCATTTTTGGCCGAATAATGTGCTGATCATTGGTTTTGACAGGGTTATAACAGCCATGGTGGCGGGTACTAGGAGCAAAGCGGTGTATTTGATGGAAGATGTGAAAACGTTTTTTAGTAGTTGGTGTTCTTTTTCGGGGTTGAGTTTTGCGAAGGCTGGGAATAGCACTGTTACTATTGGGAACGTGAAGAAGGTTAGTAGGACCGCGAAGTTGGTTGCGGCTCGGTAGTTACCTATCATGGTGTCGCTGCAGAAGAAAGCCATCATGAAGCTGTAGAACTGTATTCGAAAGCCTCCTAAAATGGTGGATGTGGAAAGTGGGACTCCGTAGTGTAACATTTTTTTTAGGGTTTTGAATATTCCAGTTGTGTTTGTGTTGGTTTTTCTCTGGTTTCTGAACAGATAGAAGTAAACTATTGTTAGCCCTATGGTGCCTGCAGCTAGAAAAGACAAAGTGTAACCTATTACTGCTCCTAGGACTCCGTATCCTAGGAAAACTAGGAGTGGGGCTGCTACGGTTTTTATTATGGATTGGCAGATCATTGTGAGGCTGTTGAACTGCATTTTTTCGAATCCTATGAAGATTGATTGAGATGCTGTTAGTAATGCTCCTGAAAAAATTGTGATGGAAGCTATTGAAATTAGGGACGCTGATTCAGGTCTGTGAAAAATTGTTGACGCTATGAAGTTTGCTAGAAATAAGGAAAGGAACGACAGGGCTAACCCGGTTGCAATCTTGAATGTTAATCCTGCAACGATTACGTTGTGTATGTCATCGTTTTTGTTTACAGCTCTGAAGTGAGCGATGTACTTCGTCATGGCTGAGCGTACTCCCCAGTCGTGGAAAAGGGTTATCATCGTTGATGGAATGAACGCGATGGAGTATAATCCGTATTCCTCCTGTAGCATGAGTCTTGTTAAAATTATTGTTCCAACAGCCATTATTATGGTGGAAGCTGCTTTTCCTATGAACAACTGGAAGCTTCCACTGGCTGAAATCTTGCCCATTTTTAATGCTTTTTCCATGTTTGTTTCGTCCGTGTTATGTTCCGTAAAGGTTTAGTGTTTCATTAATTTTGGGTTGAGTTGTTAACTGGTTTGTTTAGGTGAGAAAGTGTTTAAAATTTGGTTTGCACTTTTCTGGGGCGGGTGTTTGACGTTCGTTCTTCCGCTTAGATTGAATAGTCCCGCGTGATGCGTATCAGCTGTTTCCTTTTGTTTCGAATATTGTTTCTAGGTTTGATTCATCGAAGGTTATCTTGAAGTGTTTGAATATGTTTGTTCTTCCGAGGAGTCTTGGGACTTCATCGGAATCTGCAAAAGAGGTTTTGACATCTAAGAGGGTGTCTCCTATTTTCATTTCAACTTTATGTATGTAGGCTGGAATCAAAACTTTTCCTATTCCAATTATTGGTCTGTATTCACCCTCGTACAGGTTTAGTCCAAGGATTTTTGAGTCGCCTTTAGTGAACAGCGATAGGTCTGCACCAGAGTCGACGTAGACGCGGAAAGCAAACCATTCGTTTTTCTTTGATTGTAAGTAGACTCTTGCGGTGGGTCTGTAAATAATTCCTCTTTTTGTTAGTTCAGGCGTGTATTTGAATATGTATCGTTTCAAAGGATTAACTCGTCCACTATTTGGATGTAGTAAAGTTCAATTTGTTCAGGGCTGATGTCGGGGTGCTTTTTTAACGCTTTTTTTAGTGCTTCAACTGAGTTGCTTCCGTCGGCTATTATTTTGTTTTTGTGTATTGCTACGTGTTTCCCTCTGTATTTTTTGTACTCTTCTGTACTTATCTGCGGTGCTTGGTAGACGGTGTCAGCCACTTTTAACCCTCAGGATATTATTTGTTGAACGGTTATTTAGGTTTGCGCTGGCTGAAGTTGAACGGTGTTAGGTTCGATGTGTGTTACGTGTGTTGGGGTTTGGTTCCGCGTTTTGGTAACTTTTAAATGTTTTTTGTTGTTTTTTGTTGTTTGTGGTTGTTATGGAGGAGTTTATAGCTAGAGTTTTTGAAAGTGGGAAGGTTACGGTTCCTAAGCGTTTGAGGGAGGTTTTTGACGTTAAGGATGGTGATTACGTTCGTTTGGGTTTGGTGGAGGTTATGAGGAAAAAGGATGGAGGTTGGGTGAAAAGGCAGGTGAAATAGTGGACAATCTAGCGTGCAGTTCGGGAGCAATTTTCTGTTTGAGTTAGGTTTCGTTTTTGTTTTTTTAATATGAACTTGTTGGTTTACATGTTCAGATTTGTTTATTTGTTGGTTTTTGTGTTTTTTAGGTGTGTTTTGTGCGGTGGGGTGATGGTTGAGTTGAGCGCTTTGAAGCATGGTTTTTTTAGCGGTGGGTTTATGTTGTGTGATCGTTGTGTGTGGAATACTAGGTGTGACCGTTTTAAGCCTGGGGGGCGTTGTTTTTTGGAGCAGGACAGGTTTAGGAAGTTTGTTTCGGAGTTGATGGAGGAGTTTGATTTGGATTGTGTTGTTG
>JAYEKF010000116.1:0-4704 GCA_034660895.1 Thermoproteota archaeon
GGGAAGATGGAAAAGGATCTCTAAGACGAATGTAAGAGTGTGGGGTGCCATAAAATACGGCTGCAAATTGTTCAACGAATACTTGGATGAGAGAACCTTCAACGTGAGAGACACTCGTTTAGATAGAGAAGATGTGAAAGAGCTGGTTGAGGAAGCTGTGGAGAAGGTGGTTGAGTTTGCTTAGGGCCATACAGCTAATGAAGAAGAGAGAAGAGGGGGTTCTTAAGATCATTCGCTACATATCAGAAAAGACTAAGGGATTCACGAACCCTAAATTGGTTATGATAGGCGGATAGGCGTTAAGAGCGTTCATCAAGTTCTCACGTTACACGAGAGACTGCGACTTCATCGTAAAGAAGAGAAATGGTTGGCATCTTGATGAGTTGGACGAGATTATTCCAAGGGATTGGAGAGTTAAGGAGTTAAAGAAAAGAGATCAATACGGCTTCATGAGATGGCTTAAGTTCATTATGTACGACAAGACTCGAATCAAAGTTTCTTTGGATTTCATGGAAGGTGAAATCAGAGGACGAAAAGAGGAAGAGGTGATCTTGATAGATGATGAGATGATGGAGAAGAGCAAACCAACTTTCATTACGATCGCAGATCATGAAGTTAAAGTTTTCATTCCAAAATACGTCGATTACTTAATAATGAAGATCATCTCTTGTAGAGCATCCGACATAAGGGATACAGCCTCACTGATCCACGAGAACAGCATCCCAAAAACGTTAAGCCAAAGGGCAAAGAAAATTCTTCCAAATCCAGACATCCTGTATTCAAATATTAGAAGAAGAATGATACCCGAGATCAAGAGGAGAACTTTCATCGACAGCTGGAAAGGGATAATGGCGACGACGGAATACACAGAGGAGGACAAAGGCAACGTTATTATTAAGCTACAAAATCTATTGAAGTAACCAATCCCAGCTAAGACGTACTATTTGTTTTTTAAGTTGACCTTTCTTGATGCTCCACCCAAAACTTCCTATTTCTTCTTTAAGTTGGGTTACGTCTTCGTCAAGAGACACGTACAAACCAGGTTCGTCATATCGAACTGCACCACAATACAGAAATTGCCAACTAAGAATAGTTTTACCCGATCTTGGGCCGCCACATACCAAAACGCAACAACCAGCTGGCAAACCCCCGTTCAACATTATGTCTAAGCCTTCAATGCCTGTAGGAACTTGCTTCATGTAGACACTCAATATTAGTTGACGCCTATACGTCCCTAAAATCACTTATGGACTTATGATTAACACCTAACATCCACTCGCATTCACGCGTAGAAAATGGGGAGCAGAGAAAATTTCCGGAATCCGTGACATACCATAAGTTCAAACCCCACTTATCCCCGGCTGCAAAATAATCTAAAAACTTCGTATTTTCTGGCTGTCTAAACTTTATGGCAGGCAACCCAGTGATCTGCTTTGACTTCTCGTAGTTTCGGTTCTTCGCGACTACATACATCTGAGGATTCCTTACATCTTGGATGAAACCTACATCCCTTAGGGATGTCTATCGGGGTTGGGGTTTCCCCTTCGATTAAAATTCTTTTTCTTTTAGCTGTTGGGTCTGGAACGGGCACATTGCTGATTAAGGCTTTTGTATAAGGATGCAGCGGCTCCCGGATAACGTCTTCTATCGGGCCTTTCTCCACAATTTTCCCAAGGTACATTACCATAAGTTGATCTCCAATGTATCTGGCTTGAGCTACGTCGTGGGTGATGTACAAATAGGTCAGTCCGTGGAGACGCTGAAGGTCAGTCATAAGGTTGATAATCTCGGTTCGGATGCTAGCGTCAAGCATGGACACTGGTTCGTCAGTTACCATGAAGTCTGGTCTGAGGATGAGGCTGCGGGCGATGGCAACTCTTTGCAGTTGTCCACCGCTCAACTCATGGGTGTATCTCCTAGCAAAATCCTCTGGGGGAGTTAATCTAACCTCTTTTAAAGCTTCAAAAACGTGTTCTTCGAGTTCCCGTTCGTTAGACACCAAGTTGTTGACTTCGACGGGTTCTCCTACTAAAGATTTTACGGACATTCTTGGATCTAAAACTTCGAATGGATTTTGGAATATGATCTGCATTTTTGTTCGAATCTTCCGTAGCTCCTCTCTCTTCAATGTGGTTATTTCTTTGTCACGATAACGGATGCTACCTTCGGTGGGTTCAATTAATCTCAGGATTGCCCGTGCTGTTGTTGTTTTCCCTGATCCGGATTCACCTACTAAGCAGAGGGTTTCCCCAGCGTACACGTCAAAGTCGATGCCGTCCACCGCCTTCACATATTTTTGTTCACCTCCGATGATTGAAGTGAGGAATCCTCTTCTCACTGGAAACCACTTTTTTAAGCCCTTGACCTGTAGGATTTTCTCTTTTGGCAAAACAGCCCTCTCCCCTATTTATGTAAGTCCAGCTCTCCGGCGAAGTGACATGCAACAAGATGTTCGTTGTCGAACTCTTGTTGTTTTGGACGCTTTACTTTACAGATGGGTTTTGCGAAGGGGCACCGCTCATGAAACTTGCATCCCTTAGGTGGGGATATCAGGTCTGGAGGAGCTCCTGGAATAAACTCTAATTTGGTTTTCTCTCCTACAACACTTGGAAATGCACCTATTAACTTGGCCGTGTAGGGATGCAAGGGTTCTTTGAATACGGAGATAACATCGCCGACCTCCATTAAACTCCCTGCATACATTATCCCCACCTTATCTGACTCCTCTGCAATCACAGAAAGGTCGTGAGTAATGAGTAACACCGCAAGATTGTATTTTTCTTTAAGCTTAGTAAGCAAATCCAAAATTTTCCCTTGTACAATCACGTCTAGCGCTGTAACGGGTTCATCTGCAATTATCAGTTTCGGGTTGCACGCTAAAGCTTGAGCGATGATCGCTCTCTGCCGCATTCCACCGCTGAACTCGTGGGGGTAATCTTTGATTCGAGAGGGTTCTAATCCAACTTCTTCGAAGAGTTTCTTCGCTTTTTCATAAGCCACTTCCTTGGTGCATTTCTCCTTTTCCTGCAACACCTCCATTATTTGGTCTCCGATTCGAAGCACTGGGTTAAAGGCGCTCATAGCGTACTGGAACACCATGCTGACTTTACGCCACCGAAATTTCTTAGCTTCCTTTTCACTTAGACCTACTGTTTCTTGACCGTCCAACCAGATTTTTCCGCCAGCGATCAAACCGTTATCAGGCAGTATCCGCATGATGCTTTTCGCCACGGTTGTCTTGCCGCAACCAGACTCCCCGGCGAGACCGAATGTTTCTCCAGCGTCTATGCTGAAAGAAATGTTGTCTACGGCGTAGACAGTTTCACTACCCAACAAGTAATGTGTGCTTAAGTTTTCGATTTCCAGAAGTTTCATCTTCGCCTCCTCCTGAGCCTAGGGTTAAGAACTTGGTCCAAGGCGTGGTTCATGAAAGCGAAACCTAAAACAAGAAGCATGATTAACAGACCTGGAGGCATAATCCACCACCAATAGTTGTTTAATACTGCCAACTTCAAGTCAGCCCAATAGAGCATGATTCCCCAGCTTGGAGGTGCCTCAAGAGATACACCGAATCCGAGAAAGCTTACCCAAGCTTCTCCTAGGATTGCGTTCACGATGCCTAAAACCATGGTTGCGAGGATCAACGGTAAGACGTTCGGAAAAATGTGGCAACCTAGAATATGTGTGTCAGTTGCCCCTATAGATTTCGCTGCCTCAGTTAACGGTCGTTCTTTCAATGACAAGGTTTCACTTCTAACCATCCGCGCTGCACCTGTCCAGCCGAGTAGCGACAAAACAAGAATGATGTTTAACACTCCTTTTCCGAAAAGAGCGGCGAAAATGAGCATTAACGGAAGTGTCGGTATTGAAAGAAAGAGGTCTGTGATACGCATGAGTATTGAATCCGGGGCTCCACCGTAGTAGCCGCTTAGCATACCAACGAGGGTACCAATTATCATGGACAAAGTTGCGGCGGCGAAGCCTACCATAAGAGACACTCTGCTGCCCCATATATTCCTACTCAGCAAATCTTCTCCGTAGTGGTTGGTGCCTAAAGGGTGCTCCCAACTTGGAGGACAAGTTCTCTCTTTCAAGTTTAATTCATGGTATGGGTAGGGAGCGAGGTAAGGCGCGAAAACCCCCATTAACACTATAAATAGCACTATGCCAAGTCCCACTTTTCCCATCAGCGATTCGCTGAACAGTTTCCATCCATTCACTATGCGACCTCTGTTGTCCAAGCATGTTTTCCAAATTTTTGGCAAAAAGAAGTAGACCGCGGGAAGGTAAAACACTGCGTAGGCATATGAAGGTAAACCGGCTATTAATTCCTTTAACCGTGTTGACAGAACAGGAAAATCTACCCAAATCTGAACACCAATCATCTCAATGAAAGTAAAGACCCAAATCGCCAAGATGCATATTTTCCCGATTTGTTTTTGCCGTTGAAAAATTGTCCCAAAAACTAGGAGGGTTAATCCCAGAGGGAGAGACAACTCCAGCGCCGCCCCAACTGAAAGTGAAAGCGTAGAAATATACAGTCCCATCCCAACAGAGAAGAGAACCCATAAAAAGCTCTGTGTTCTTCTATGTTGAACACCTGCTTTGCGAAGGATTAACAACGCTGAGATACCTGTCAGTACGCAAAGACTTACCCTAAGTCCACCGGTTAGCAAAGACCCCGCTTTCGACAGCGACATCACA
>JAYEKF010000117.1:0-4678 GCA_034660895.1 Thermoproteota archaeon
CACCTAACATAGTGACGTATGCTACAATGAGGAACGAATCGTATTTCTCTAAAACTTTTTTTCCAAAAATGCTGTACGCAGCCCAAAGGAAGGGGGTGGAAAGCAGTATCAAGCTTCCAAGGAAAAATTTTCTGTTGGTCTGGGGGTTCAGAACGCCCTCTGTAATGACAAGGAAAGTACCCGCTGCAGCAATTCCAATTCCACCCACTTGCTTTTTCGTTAATTTTTCTTTCAGTATTCTTGCGGAGAGGACTGTGATGAGAATCGGGGAGAGAAGACAGACAAAGATTGCGGCGATGGGTGCTCCTGCCATCTGTATGCCTGTGTACTGGACGGTGAAAAAGAAGGTTACACCTGTAAAAGCTAGAAAAACCAGTGATGGGAGGTCTTTTTTCTCGACAACAAGCTTGTAGTTCGGTTCTATATGTTTCTCAAAGAGAAGAACAATAAGAAAAAGACCGCCTGCGATAAGAAATCTGAAGGTTGCTAAGGCCACTGGTGTCAATCCTTCCTTTAGCGCTATCTCAACAACCACAAACGAGCTACTCTAAAAGGCTATTAAAATCAGCATCAAAAGTGTGTGGAAGAGACTTATTGTTCTGGTTGCCATGTCACATGATTTTTATGCAATGCTATAAAAGAGTTCAGTTAAGATCGGAAAGAGCCCCGGGCGGGTTTCGAACCCACGACCTACGGCTGTCTTTAGCATGTACAAGGCCGTTGCTTTTGTCGCATTGCTCTAACCGCTGAGCTACCGGGGCGCAGTTATTATAAAACTTCATTTTCGTTAATTAAGGTATTCGGAGAGAGAACGTTAGGGATGAGGTGTTGTTGATTTTGGATGTGTATTTGTGTTTGATGTTGTGCGGAAATGTTTATTAACTATTAAGATTCACTATATTTAACAGGAGTACTAATCAACGTAACAAAGGTAAACAAACATTGACCATAACCAAAAGTTTCACTTGTCCCTACAAAAAATGTGGAAAAAAGTTTCAAAAACCAGTCATGTTAACCGATTCCTCTAAGATTCCACGAGAAACCTACTACGTTTGTCCTCACTGCCACTCCAAGCTGGAAATTATTCTGAAAGACCAAAAAAACTTAAACTCTATCTCCGTGAAAACCTCCGGTAACCCTGCGGAAACACAGGTGAAAAATTTGGCTCCACCAAATTGTCCTCATTACTTTGGATACTTGAAAACCCTTTCTGACGATGCTCCAATCCCTGATGAATGCTCTACGTGTCCAGAAATTATGCGATGTTTTGTCAAGAACCATTAGAAATCTTAATTTGTATTTTTCAAACCGTCACGAAAACAACGCTTTTTATGATTCTTAAAAAGAACTGTTTAGATTAATCCTTATTTAGTAAAAGCGAATATTGAATTCTAAAAGCGGGGCTGTCGGCTAGTATGGTCTAGGCTAGGAGACTTGGGCTCTCTTGACCCCGGTTCAAATCCGGGCAGCCCCACCACTTCTTAAAATCCGTATGCCTAGCCATACGATTCGAGAATGGAGAATAGTTGTTTTTAGGATTCTCTCCTTTTAATCTCTTTATTGCTTCTTTTAAAGCGTTTTCAGAGACTTTTGAGACGACTGGATTAGAGGTTAAAGCCGCTCGGTTATCTCCAGCATATTTCGATTACGACTGGTTCTCCTATCCAGAGGAGTGGGAGAGATACTTCCAAGACCTTCAGCAATTACCAAACAGAAGTTTCTACGCAAAGCATAAGATTGAGGGCGGAATCCTTCCACTTCAAACAGCAGAGATTTTACCGGCTTATGAAGAAATCGGAATAGAGAAAGATCGGTACGATAAGATTCTTGAGGAAACTTTCTTTGGGAAGAAGTATTTGAGGAAAAGAAAGAAAATTTCTAAAGAAATCAAAAAAGAACCTCTAGAAAAGAGGTTGTGGAAAAAGAGAAGAAATCTAAGACCTTAGAAGAAATAGTTGCTACGATGAGTTCTGTTGAGAGAGCGATTTTGTGGGCAATTGGGACTGGAAACTATTTTGCTTCGGATATCTACCAAGTTGGGAATAAAAAGTTGAAGGATATGGGCTGTTCAACCCGCCACTACTCAAAGTTCAAAAAGAAATTCTATGAACTAACCAAATTACCGTCGGAAGGAAAGGGACTAGTTGAATTCACAAAAAGGGGAAGAAGTTTTTGTTATTGGCTTTCTAAGTGGAGAGAAATAGCCTTTGCTGAAAAGTTTGGGATGCCGTCTGACAGAGCTATAAACGAGCTTGGAGGCGGAGGAAAACTTTCTAGGGCAGTTGCTTTGGAAGTCATTAAAGAGTGGCTTGAACCAGAAGGCTACAAAGTAGAGAAGGAAGAAGAGATTAAAACAGACTTGACAGAGAGCCATCGAGGCTACACAGATCTTGTAGCAGAAAAAGATGGAGAAGCCTTAAGAATCGAAATAGAGCATCGTTCCCCGAAAGAACAGGTAGAGAAGAACATAAGAAAGAACCTCGAATATTCAGATACACTCTATATCATAACCAGCGATGAAACAGCAAAAAGGAAAGTTATCCAAGTCGCTCTCAAAACAATGTTCAGATTAAGAAAGAAGAGGCCGGATAAACTTTTAACCTTAAACATAGGCTCAATCGATGAGCAGAAAAAGAACCGGTTTAAGCAATGGTTTAAGGTAAAAAATAAGTGACACATCATATTAACAGGCAATTTGAACACCTAAAATCTTTTTGACTTGAAAAATCTCTAGGGCATGTTTTCTGTTAAAATTCAGCCAATGTTGTGGCATATTTTCCAGTTGGTTTAAACTGGAATACTACATGCTCTCCATTTCTTTTATGAAAAATTGAGAAAACATGAATTTCTGGTAATTCCTCTTTAATTTTTTGTTCAATTCTGTTGATAGAAGGAGATTTTTCCAGAATCAGATTAAAACTGCTGGCTGAAACATTCGGATAATAGCTCTCATTATGAGGGTTTCCTTCGGGATGGACTTCAGCCATAATCCTTAGTCTTGGTTTTATTGAAGCTTTTTCTATGATTTTTGAACCAGCTATTATGGATTGGTCTGTTATGTGAGAGAGTGCCTCTTCAACTTTTTCAAGTGTTTCGGATGGAATTTGCACTTTTTGTTTTTTCAGATGAGCCTTCAAAACTTGCATAAACATTTGGTAAAAGAGATGTTCTTTAGGGACAGTCTCAAAGAAAGAACCATCTACAATTGAGATTTTTACCTTTTTAGCATTATTTTTATGAGTTCTTACCAAGTAGAAACATCTTCTTTCAAAAGTGTGATAATCTTTCGCTGATGCAAGTTTACCATCTAAAGCTTCAGCAATCCTTGTAACGAGTGTTTTTCCATTGATTACATCTATCTCTTCCAAAGACTTGTATTTTGTAGGTAGAGTTGAATTGAATGAAGCTATACTTCCATATTTAGAGTCTTTTAACTCCAGAATACTCCCACTGGTTAGTTTATTATCTTCCTTATTCACTTTAAACAAGAAATCTGGAAATAACCAAGAATCAGAATAAAGAAGATTTTACTTATGCCCATACTCTTAACCCAATTTATGAAACTCCTTTCATCTCGGAACCTTTTCCTTATCGGAGCCCATAAGTCATAACCGTATTCCCTCGCCTTCTTACGGTTGTCCATGTAAGCAAAACGATCAAAACTTCCACTCAATGCAATTCTTTTGAGGTCTGAAGTAAGAGAGACTTTCTCAGCCTCTAGATTTCTTACAGTATTAATGAATAGGTCAACTGCATCATTTAGAATCTGCATAAAGTAACCTTTTTTGTTTGGTTTTATAAGTTGTACCCCATATCTTCTCTAAATTTGGTGTGAACTCATAGTCTCCATAATACTTAGATACATCATCTGCAGACCTGATGGTTCTCAAGCGCCGATTTATCAATTTAACATAATTAGGGTCTATTTCTATGCCTATTGAGTTTCTATTTAGCTGGTAAGCAGTTACTAAAGCTGTTCCAGTTCCAGCCATTGGGTCAAATACGGTGTCGCCCGGCAGAGAAGAAGAGAGAATTATCCTCAAAAGCAGGGCAACTGGAGACTGTTGTAGATGAATTCTATTTCCTTCCTTATCTCTTAAAGCCTCATCCCCTGCAAAGTAGCCTGATGTCAACTCTCTTATATCGGTCCATACATCAGTTGTGAACATACCATTTTCTCTTTCATATTTATAACTAGGAGGCAGTGGAGGATTAATTCTTAATCTATTGAATACTCTTGATTTCTTCCCTTTTGTGGCAAAGGCTATGACTTGATAGCTTTTTCCAAACCTTATTTTAGAAGGTATGGCGGATGTTTTCTTTCTCCAAATTATTAAGTTCTGAAAAGTCCAACCAGCTTCTCTTAGAGCATTAAGAAGGAATTCGGTGTTTTTTTCCCTTTGCATAAAATAAATGGCTCCCCCTTTTACCGTCGCCTTACGGATTCCTTCGAAGATTTCTTTAATCCAGCCCCAGTATCTTTCTGGATCCTGTTCATCATCAAAATAGTCATAATCTTTTCCCTGATTGTAAGGCGGGTCAAAGAAGGTGAGATGTATGTTCTTGATGGAACCTGCTTTTAAGTATTCAACGCAGTCTCCTTGCAGGATTTTATAACTTACTTCCTTTCTCTTCATAATTTTTCACTTCTATAGTATTAATTAAGGCATTTAAATCA
>JAYEKF010000118.1:0-4673 GCA_034660895.1 Thermoproteota archaeon
TTCTCGTATCAGCTTCTCTAAGTCTGCGAGCTTCCGCTCTGTAGTTTGAATACGCTTTTTCAAATCTGTGTTCTCAAGCTCCATCCTGGACACCCGGCTTTTAAGCTCTAAGCTCTCTGATGTCAAGTCATTCACCAAAGTTTTAAGTTGCTTGTTGCGTTTTTCCACTTCCACTCTTAGTTTCCGTGAAAACCAACAAAGCAGCTTCACCTTGTTGGTAGAGCTGTGAATTAGCTTACTTTAACCGTGGGAGGATACTCCACCATAACCCAAAGACCTGTTTCGTTTGAGACTCGATAAATAGGGTCGTACTGGTCGGTGAAAGTGACAACCGCGCCGTGCCAAATTATATCCAGCGGATAAGTAAAGGAAACTTGATACCGCTTCACCGGGTTAAACTCGATCACATGTCCGGAGCTGATTACGTTAAGAGCGCCTGTTTTGTTACCTGCAACGCTGTCGAAGACATAAAGTTTCTGGTTGGCGCTGTCGGTGAACATAATTCCTGCTCCAGAGTTTCCTGAAATGAACTCACTCCAATGATGAGCCCACCCTGTCGGGGAACTAAAGTTATAGAATAGGCCAGTTGCATTAGAAGGAACTGGGTAACCGCCAGCTGTATCATTTTCTGTTTGTTGCTGTCCAACCGAAACTGAAAGTTGAATAGCACTAAGATCTGTTATAGCCCTGCTCTGAAGAGAGTTCACAAAAATTGTTCTTGCAGCATAGGTGTAGTATGTTGCGTTGGCTGGCAGCGTCAAAACAATCTGTGAATACACGTTTGGGCAAGTTACAACGTAAAGCCTACATCGGCGAATATACACATCATAAGCACTTCCTAGTTTGAACCTATACCTAACTCGAAGCCTTGCATTGTTTACTTCCTCCACAGTGTCAAGAATATCCGAAAGATCATATTCCCTCCAACCATAGCTACTTGGGGGGTCAATATCATAATAGCCGAATATGTGAGTGCCATTGTCTATTTGAAAATCAAAATACTCATCCTCTTGGCAGCGACACTCGAATTGGATTCTTACACTGGCAGGAGGTAAAGTCGTAGACAGGTTTTGAAAGCTAAACCAGCCTTCAGTGTCCAAGGTATCATTATCGCAGATATACGAACTGCTGTCGTCAAGATAAGGTGAACTGCCAGTTTTCATATCCCACTCATTGTATGTCCCGTCAAAACCATTAACATAGAGATTTTCAGAAATTCCTCCACTCCATTCAGCTTCTTGTTGCACGATGTCTCTCACTACGCCGTGATGAATTACATAAGCTGGGTCTGCTCCATATACCGGGCTTTCTCCATTTATTCGCAAGAAATCCGCCTTCGCGTAGGAGTTTCCAACGACCGATGTCACCCAACCGCCAAAATCAACAATAAGCCTGCAGCGACGTATATAGACTGTTGAGGCCGACCAACCACTTCTCCTATATCTAACATCAATTTTTATGTTGTTAATTTTTGTCCAATCGTCGATTATGCTGGAAATGTCGTAAGTCTTCCAACCGTAACCGTCTGGCAAGTCAGTGACGTTGTACGGGTCATGTGCCACCGTGCCATCGTCTACACCAAAATCAAAATAGTCATCACCACTGCATCGACATTCAAACTGTATTTTGACCGATTTCAACGCTACGGATGCGCGTGCTTGCACATCAGTGAGCTCTTGAAAGCCAAACCATCCTTCCCGGTGATCGTCTGAACTTTCATAAATATAGTTGGATCCGTTGTTGTTTAAGTAAGGTGAGTCACCCTTTTCAGCCCAAGACAAATATGTTCTGTCGAAACTGTCGACATAAAGGTATGTTTCATCTAGAATTAGTGTTAGATTCTCGTTTGCCAAAATTCCATTACTTGGATCATCATTGAAGTATCTATTTTTCCAAGCATAGCCCGTCTGTTTGGCTGTGTCACTTCCATCCCACCACAGTGTAACATTCGTACGGATGTTCGGATGTTCGGATGTTCGGATGTTCGGATGTACATTCTGTACATTCTGTACATTATGGCTGATCAGAAATACTAGCATGTTTCTACTGCTGAACAAAGTTGCGTTGGTGCTTAAGCCAAGCGGTGTTCTATAACCTGACGCCCAATCCTCTACCTGAAAGGGAACCTCATGGCTTTCTCTATCAACAGTTGTCACGTTGACCCGTAAACATCTAACTGGAAGAGGCGGAATAGGTCTCGTCCGAGTCACATTTTGTAGGTTTTGGCCTAGCCACCGTAGTGTACCGTTCTGTAAGGCTTCAATAACCATCGTGTCAGAGGTTAGAGTCGAGTTTGAGTAAAACGTTTCATTCCAGTTGAAAGTGTAAGTGTATTCTGGGCGTCCTGAGGTGGAGAAGAAAGCTGTAACCATAACGCCTTTTGGGTCAACCACCTGAAGCGAAAACGCGGTTTCATCCACCCCGGGAGGAATCGTTAAGTTATATCCATCGGAGTGTATTACTACGCTGTCAGGGGGGACCGCGCTCCAATCTGATTCAGAATAGTTGTAACTGTAGAAAAAGAAGTTATCAACACCTAATGTAAGGTCGGGCTGATTTTTTCCTCGCATGACTGCCACTCTAGCTTGTCCATCTTCTGTGGTTCCTAAAATTGTGACGTTTAAAATGGCCGCGGTTTCATATTTTACATCGAAAATTCCAAGGTCTGACAAAGAATACGTTACGGAAATGTTTGCCATGCTATAGCTTTTTGGTTCAAACCAGCGAATGGAGAAACTGGTTGGATAGTTAAATTTGAAAGATGGGTTCCAGTCTGGATGTGAATGAGCTATGTAAACGAATCCGCTATCAAGATAACTTGACGTAAGCTCCTTAGCGTATGTGGCGTTTCCCGTAACCTGCAGAATTGAGCCATAATATCCCATAGCGAAATCGAGGATACGGTTGACAGCTAAATTCATCTCCTGAATCGAACTCAAAGTCTCCGGGTACTCACGAAACGGAAGGTTACGAATTGTGGCGTAGGTTACTATAACCGCTGCAACCAGAATTACTGCTACAAGCAACGCCGCAATGACGGAAAATTGACCTTTCTTTTCTCGATTCTTCTTCACAGCTTTTAGTCTCCTCCTTGCTTAGCTAGTTGCAGTACGACAAGTCTGGATGTTTTAGTAGCCTCAAAATGAGACTTGTAAAGTTGTGGATGATAATACATAAGAAGAGCGAGAGCGGTAACCCTTATGTCTGGAATTCTCGTAAGCCCTATTGCAGTTAAAGCACCACCGCCAGCATGACGAAAAGTTGCGGTAGCAATCGAATCCTCTTTGGGTTTGAACACCACAGCTTGTATAGTTAGATTATAGTCGTCTTCAATGGATGAAGGTAGCGCACGAGTCGCCGTCTGGTAAGGCGCCGGATAGAGACCGTAGTAATTAGAACGGTAGTACGCTTCCAAGGAGAATTCAACAACGCCCGGGCTCTTAGTGATCCAACCATCGCCGTATACCCATCCCTCTTCATCATCCCACCGCCACACACCACCATCATATGTTTGGTTATCCAGCCCTCGAAGGAAAGCATTGAGCCCAGCTGGTCCTACATGCCTCATTCCATAGATTCCCCAGCTGTTTTGTTCATTCTTAAAGGTCGCTGTGTTGCTAACATAGTAAAGCGGGTAGCCTACGATGCTGACCCAAGTCCAATTAAATTGACGCGTCCTTATTCCAAGAGTGTGGCAGTACTTTGAATATGAGTCACGGGGTGAATAATACCCTTCATTTTCGCGTTGGTGCCTTTGACAGTATTCGGATGGGATGGGAACGCATTCTCCGAAGCCGTTTATTATCACCGCATCCGTGACATTCTCCTTTGGGTTTTTCGAAATTCTGGTGCCGTTCAAGAGGAGTCCCAGCTGGGTGGTGTTGCTCACCATAATAGTAGTTTCAAAGTACGGAGAAAGTAGATTGTAGAGGTCTGCGGCGAGGGTCTGAGCGGTGTACCCTGTGATCCACCAACCATTCGCATCCTCACAGTTAAGAATGTACAGAGTCAGAGTCCTGTTCTTTCCCTCCCCCTCACCGATCTTCTGCGGAGTTATCGTGTACGTAACGTTCGGAGAGGCTACTAGACTGGACGCAGATTTTGAGCTCACCCCAAGGTCGCCTCCCGCGTCTGAAAAGGACCTTACTTTCTGATAGGTGGTAACTCCTCCTTGAGACACCACGTTGTAGACGGTGAAGTTGTACACCACGTTTGGAGGAAGACAGGCGGAAAGCGCAACCTGCAGCTCCCACCAAGAAGAATCATCAGGGTCGCTAAACACTGTTCTAGTAAGTTCACCATTTGTATCAAGAACTTGAAGTGTGGTTTCAGCCAGCGCCTGCAAGTTCGGGTTGAACATAAGCCGAGGGGACGGTAAAACTGCAAACTGTGTACTAGCAATAGAGGCTGCTAAGACAATGATGATTACAAAGAGTATTTCAACAGTTCTCATCAAGGCTAACCACCCCAAACCTGTCTGCCCTTAAGGCTCCAAACAGCAATCTTCACTTGATAACATAACTTGCCCACCACAGCTTGTCGAAGGTCTGTGGCAACCCAATCCTGGTTGGAAGGGTCACCACCAAAAGTCACTGAGGGTCCGAGAGTGTTGATTCCCCAAGGCATAATCACCATTCCCTGATCAACTGCGGATTTGCAATACGAAACAAGCA
>JAYEKF010000119.1:0-4531 GCA_034660895.1 Thermoproteota archaeon
CATATTCTTCTTTGCTTATTTTTCGACCGCAAACCCCGCAATAACATTCCTCTTTTTCCTCGTTTTCGGTCATTGCTGGCTGCCTACTCTTCTTCCGGAATTTCTGACATCGAGATCCAATTAATGTCATTAAAGAATGAAAATAAGATTTGCGGAAGTTTCTAGAGGAAAAAATTGCGAAAAAATTGAAGAACACGTACTAATTTAACTTTTAGCGCAAAGTTTTGTACACCCAGTACCACGCGCGCATTTTCGAATGGTGTGGGGGATAAAATAAGTCTGAAATATTGTCTACGTCGAAACTAAGTAAATAAACGTAATATACACCCGTGTTTCCCCGTCTGTTCTAATCTGTAGATTTATTAAAGTGAAACCAATGCTTTCGTTTGAGGGTTAAGTTTGCAAAGAGTTTCCACCGGAATCATATTTTTCCTTTTAGTTCTCTTTTCTGTTTCATCCGTCTACGCTGACAGAGGGATGATCCCTGTTTCTCCTGAAGTTTCAGTGTATGAGCCGGGACAGAAAGCTATCCTTGCGTGGAACGGACAGGAGGAGATTATGATACTTTCAACGGATGTAACCTCAAGCAGCGAAACCCTAGTTCTGGAGTTGCTTCCACTTCCCTCCAAACCTGATGTTGAAGCTGCAAGCTTCAAATCCTTCGAGGAAATTCAGATGTTGATTTGGGAGGAGGGTGTAAACTTGTATTATGGTTTAAGCAAGGGTGAGGCTCGAGCTGGAAGCGTGGAGGTTGTTTTCCATGAGGAGATAGGCGCTCACGACGTCACGGTTGTCACAGCTATCGACGCCGTTGAACTGGTTGATTGGATGAAGAATTTTCTAGAGATGAACAACGTTACTGAACCCGTTTCCCTAGGAGGCTTTGAACCCGCAGTCGAAGATTACATGAGTAGGGGGTTCCGTTATTACGTGTTGGACTTGATAACGGTTGGTCCGGATGAAAGAAGCGTTGACCCCATACTTTACCGTTTTGATTCAACCTTCCTGTATTACCCCCTCATTATCACGAGTCCGGTTGAGGGGTAGACGGAGATAACACTGTTCCTTCTTACCGAAGGGAAAGTGGAGAAAGATTACCAGCCTATGCGAAGGACATACTACCGAGTTCCAGGGGAAAACTCAAAGCCTATAGAGTCTGTGCTTTCGAAAGGCGACTTATCCAAGATAGACCTTAGAATTGGAGAATTGTTTGAGAGTGGAGCGTGGCTGACCGTTTTGAAGTATGATGGAAGGTTGAGCTGGTTGACGAGTGATTTGATGATCTCACAGGAAGCTCTCAGTCCCAGTACCATGGTGCAGGTTGAGGTAATCCTGCCGTCCACGCTGATCGTCCTATGTATCCTTCTCGGCGCGGCGTGCACGTTAGCCGGTGTCGTCTGCCCGCTCCTGATAATGCGCTTAAGAAAAACGGCGGCTAAAACTGGTTAATACCAAAACTCATTTAGGCTTTCCAGCAACTGGAAGGAATTTTCCAAAATTTTTTGTTGTATCTATTTCCGCATTTTCCGCACGCCCAGAAGGCTCCGTGGTCTGCCATAAAAACTCCTTTGCCGCATCGTGGACAGAACGGGTTGGTTCTTACAAGTTTTCCATCTTTAAGGATGTAATGCTTAGACATCTACCTGCCTCTTCTGAAACCATCAGTTTTCAACTGTTTCTTATCTACTAATGCTTCTAGCTCTTCTAGTTTGTATCCGTACGTTATGGTTTTTTCAAACCAGTCTTTTTCCAGGTCGATGGATAAGCGGATTTTCTCTTCGCCTTCAAGAAAAACTTTGTCAACCATAAGCCTAATCAAGACACCGTTGAACCTAAAATCAACGGAGCCCCAACGCGCTCTACGGAAAACTTCGTAAAGGCATCTCCAGTCAACCTGATTGGACTCCAAAAAACTTTGAACGTTTTCCAAAGCTACAAGACGATTCTCACAAGAACCTGGCGAGAAAGTTTGAGTTGCGGTGTCAAATTGTTTCTTCACAGCCTCACCACGAAAAGAGTTAAACGATTGAAGCATATCTGTTTTAGTTGGCTTCGACAACCTTCGATTTCTCTTGGAAAAAGACCGAAAAAAGACGAATAATGAGTAAAACAAACAATATTTACAGAAAAACATCAAAAAATTGTTGAAAAATTTTTGCGCCCACGCGTAAACTCTAGATAGACAATGAATTCACAACTGGGAAATATTAAAATTTGATTTCCTTCCTTTAATTCAACAGAATTAAATTTTAGGGCGCACACACAAAAAATCCGCTGAGTACTTCACATAACAAGCTTTAAAAAGCTCGCTTGTATCCTAGAGGTAACCACGATAAAGAGGTGAATCGCTTGACAACTGGAACAGTGAAGAAATGGATGGATGGAAGCGGCTACGGTTTCATAACCACCGAGGACGGCAAAGACGTGTTCGTTCACAACTCTGCAATCCAAGGAAAGAACAGCTTGAAAGTAGGAGAAAAAGTAGAATTCGAGATAACAGAAGGTCCAAAAGGTCCAAGAGCTTCAAACGTTAAATCAGTCTCCGAATAAATGTAATCTTAATCATTCTATCTCAAAAAAATCGTTAAACTCTTAATATCTTTATATGCGCGCGATAGGGGATAGAGAAAGTCTCTCTAGGATAACAACACTTTGTATGCATGCACTAGCTTTTTCTCGCCTGTTTTCTCTGTTTAATTCTTCTCTTTTCTCTCTTTGTTCTTTTCTTCCCTTTCTTTCTTTTCAAGGATCCTTAACATCCATAGTCTGTCTTAGAGGCGTAAAACATTTTAAAGTTCTGCAAAGGACATCTTCATGCATGCATACTCGTAGTAAATGGTTGAAGAGGTTTTGTATGGGGTGGTTGAGATGCCGAGGAGTAAGGCTTCTGTCAAAATTGAAAATGTCGTTGCATCTGCCACTTTGAATCAGAGGGTTGACTTGAATGCTGTTGTGAAGGGCTGCCCCAGAGTTGAGTATCGCCAGAACAGTTTCCTAGCTTGGTCTTTCGTTTGAAGAAAGGAAATTAAATTTTAATCCCTCAAACCCAAAATCCTCAACTCTTCAGTCGTAGGCTCAATTTGCCAAGCTGGGTCGCCTTCACGCATTTTTTGTTGATGCCAATATTGCTTTGCCCGTTCTACAATCTCTTCTTTTTTGGGTGTTGCCAATTTTCTTTCGCGTTCCTAATCATTTTTTTGTTTTATTCCATGCCTATTGCATGCATGCAAAGTTTGCTCTTAACTGCATGCGCGCTAGGCCGTTGCTAAATTCTAAAAATTAACATCCACGTGTCTGTGCTTGTTTGATTTCATGGCATGTTTTACGCGTGTTCATCCCCACTCATGGCAACCAAAGGATCTGCAGCGAAGAGTGTCAGAGGCAACGCAAAAAGGAATATCAACAGAGGTACGAGAAAAAGAAGAGATAGTCTACGACATAGAAGTTGAAGATAACCACAATTTTTTCGCAGATGGCATTCTTGTCAGCAACTGCGACGAAATGAACTTTATTCCGAACGATGAAGATCTTTATGACGCTATTTTGTTCACGTTAGGAACCACAAACGGCAAGTTTTTCTGCACCAGCACCCCTTGGACTACAGACTCAGTTTTTTCAAGATTTTCCATGACCAAGCGCTCAGGGATTTCGGGACAAGCCATGTTAGTTGGAAGGAGGCGTTAGAACCTAATGGACCGCTGAAAAAACGAATTGTGAAAAAAATTAAGCGGCAGTTTGAGGGGGACCCGTGGCGTTGGCGGCGTGAAATGCTTGCGGAGTGGGCTGAAGACGAAAACGTTTGGCTACCCCAATCGTTAATCAGCAAATGCATAAACCACCAGCTGGAATTTTACAAATTTGAAGGCAACGTTAAAGGCAACTTCTTCGCTGGAGTGGACCTTGGTAAGCACCAAGACTATTCAGTAGTGTCAATTGTAGAAATGAAAAATGACATTAGAAACTTAGTTCACTGCCACCAGTTTCCATTGAAAACCAGCTACGCAAGCGTCATCGGCTACGTGAAAACCTTATGCGACAGGTGGCGCCGAATACACAAAGTGCTTGTGGACATGACCGGCGTCGGCGACTACATCGTGGAAGACATGATTAACGCTGGAATCCGTGAAACTGAAGGCGTAAAATTTACGCAGCAAACAAAACAGGAAATGGCGACCTATCTGAAACAAACCATGGTGCAGGGAAAATTTGCGCTACCTTACAACAGCAACTTAATTGCAGAATTAAACGTGGAACGCTTCGAACTTACCAAATCAGGAGCAATCAAGTTTAACCATCCGCAGGGAACACATGACGACCGTTTCTGGAGTGCAGCGCTAGCGGTTTACGCTTCCCGTGCAGGTCCCGGACCCGAACCAGCATTCATATTCGTTTAAAATAGTGCAATGTCACACCAATATTAACATGCACACCAAGGAGCTGAAGAACCGCCTCAAAAGACGGAAAAAACAGCGCACAACAAAACCAAAGAGGTGACAGCGAGGCACCACATAGAAAACCCCCAAATATTCCA
>JAYEKF010000120.1:0-1720 GCA_034660895.1 Thermoproteota archaeon
TTGTTGATTCCACAGGGCGAGTATATTTCCCTCCAAGCAGAGGGCATGGATACTGGTTCTCTGCGTAAGGCTGTTCTCTCAACAAACGAGACTGGGGTTTGGAGAAACGAAACTGAATATGCATTTTTATGGAGACAGGAGAGTGTGTATGGATTTGATAATTTCGGCACAGCAACCTATAAAGACGGTGTACTTTACGCCCCTTCAAAGGGAGACAACAACGTTTACGCAATAAACGCTTCAAACGGAAATATAATTTGGAACAGAACTGTCAGACAATGCGACGCTTCTCCCTGCATAAATGGCGATGCCATCTACGTTGGCGAATGCAGTGGTCCCTATGGAGAACCAACGCCGTTTCCAAAAGCCATGGCGTTAAACAAAACTACTGGGGAAGAAATTTGGCGTTTCATAGAGCCTAAGGACTACGAATGGGTTGGTTCACCACTTGTCCACGGCGACCACGTTTACTATACAACATACGGCTCAGGGGTCTATGCTCTAAACAAAACCAATGGAAACCGCATATGGCATCAAAACATCGGTTGTATAGTATGTTCTGTAGCCTATCACAATGGAGTAATTTTTGTTTCAGCTAATGATCCTCCGGGTCAATATGCCTTTAACGCAACAACTGGAGATGAGATATGGCATGTAAACTATGGATCATCATGGGACTCCTCCCCTGTAATCCATGAGGGAACGGTTATCCAAGTTACACGTAACACAACAACGGGAGTATGGTCAGCCTATGTGCTAAATGAAACTAACGGAGGGCTCATAAGAAAATTTGAGGGTAAAGGAAGCCCAAGCACTCCGTTGGTTCACGATGACAAAATATTCATTCCAGATGACGACTGGAGAATGTGGACTTTCAACTTAATGACTGGACAAGAATTGTGGCACACAGCAGAGCTTCACAATGGCTCACTGCAAAACCTCAGCTATTGTAGTCCGGCTGCAGCTGGCGGAGCAATTTATTATCAATCCTTAAACGGAACCTTTTACGTCATAAACGAAGCAGATGGCGGTATACTTTGGACTTTTACGTTAGGCAGCTACGGCTTTGGCAGTCCAAGCATTGGCAACGGCTGCGTGTTTATTACAAACGACTTTGCTCTCTACGCCTTTAAGATAGGTCCCGGCTCCGGCGACTGGCCAATGTTTTGCCAGAACAACCTTCACCAGAGCCATTCGAAGCATGGTGTAGAATATGTAAGGTGGCCATTGACAGAACCACAATCTTTCAAAGATGCCTCAAACAAGTGGATAACGGCGAAGTTTATCTGGTGTAATAAGACAATTAATTCTGCCGCAATAGCGTGGAGAATATACTTCTTTGATGATGCGGGAAACACAAATGCGACGGATATAAAAATTTTTTACGTTAACATGCCAATACACAACATAGCAATAGTTAATGTGGTTCCAGAAAAAACAGTGATAAGACAGAATCAAACAATGTTAACCAACGTAACAGTAGCGAATGAAGGCAATTATACCGAAACATTCAACGTAACCATCTATGCAGACAATACCATTATACAAACAAAAACTGTTTCGAACTTAGCTCCGAATAACCGAACCACTCTGATATTCATGTGGAATACCACGGGCGTCTCGCTTGGAAACTACACAATAAAAGCAGAAGCCACCGTGGTTCTTGGAGAAACACACGACACAGATAACGTGAAGGTTAACGGTGTAGTAAATGTCATCC
>JAYEKF010000120.1:1730-4508 GCA_034660895.1 Thermoproteota archaeon
AGAGTTCCCATCACTAATTATTCTCCCATTATTCATCATAGCAACACTACTAACAGCCGTAGTTTACAGAAGAAGACTTGTCAGTTCTCCTTCGAAGTAGATAAGCACCAATATTGCGTACATCAAAACATTCCTTCATTTTGTCCCCCTCGTTCAATAAGATCGATAAAGTGTGAATGTTCGTAACCCAAGAAGCGCATCGGTTTTAAGTGTGATAACAATCATCTTTCTGACGTGATGTCTGCTTCCGCACAGGAACTCTGTGAAAGCTCCTAAATTATGATAGCTTGTGCTTCTTCAACTATAATTACCGGTTGGCGGGTTCATCTCTTATTATCATCAGATGTCTGAAAACGCTTTCCACCTCAGTTTTGCCCAATTCTGAACGGTTTTTTGGAACAAACCTTGTTTTCTGGTTAGAATTCTTGAAGTTAAATCCATAAATCTTATGACCTTGGTCTTCTGGTTCCTCATAATCTCTGCACCTATCAATGACTAAAATAGGGTATGAATTGTGACGAGCAATCTTAGTTTGGAAGAGTCCGAATGCGTAGCGGCCATCTCTCATAGGTTTCATGTCACTCCATTTCAAGCGCACATCTTCGCTGATTTTTAGGCCACTGTCTTTTAGAAACATAACAATTGTATGGTGTTTTTGAGATCGACAACTGTCAAGAATTCTTCTAACCTCTTCTTTTTCCGGTATGCGACTGCCAACGCCTTTGCTGGAAGGTCGGTTTTGCGGCGTCAACCTTAACGGATACTGATTCGGTTTGAAAAAGCTCACTATGGCTGAATATGCCATATGTTGTGTGCCAGTTGCTTTACCTTCGTCGTCTAAATGTTTCAAAAACGCTTTGACTTTGCCTTCCATAACCATGTTTTCTCTTTTTTCGCCGTTGTGGTTTTCCATGTTTTTTTGGGCTTCAACTAGCTTGTTAGGTGTCATTCATGAACTTACAGAACTGTTTTAAGTAAATTCGATAGGTTTTGAGTGTACTCGGACTACAATTCGCAAGCTGACGCATCCAGAACTTGAAACCGTCAATTCCAGCTGTCATTCTTATTTTTCATTTTGTAGTTAATAAAAAATGTGACGAAAATTATGTGTCAATTTAGGTTATTCATGCTTCCAGATAGTCTTTGTTATGCTTCTATATGCTTTTTTATGCCTTTGGTACGTGCGAACCTTTATATGTTGTTTCTTGTATAGAAAGTCTTGCGATATGTCCAATAAAGGACATATTGTATACGTGTACAACGTAAAAACTGTTTAACACAACTACATGAGATTGAGAAAAATGAACCAAAAAATAAAGGAAGTCCGAACCAAACTTATGAAGGGACTACTCGACCTTGTGGTCCTCCAACTTCTCAAAGCAGAACCCAGACATGGCTACCGAATTATCACCGACATCCGCAAAACCTTCGGAGTATACTTCGGCCCAAGCACAATCTACCCACTTCTTAATGTCCTTGAAGAAAAGGGATACGTAAAAAGCCGATGGGACTTGGAAAACGAAAGACCTAAGAAAGTTTACAACCTCACCGCTGAAGGAAGAAACTTGCTCGGCTGCACAGAAACTTCTTTGAACAACATATGTAGAAAACTTGGAAACATTGGGTTGAATGAAATTTTTGTCAACAATCACCTACACAGACCATTGTGCAAAACCATCAAAAATCCGAAAGTTTAAAATTTCCAAACATACGCACTTCACTGCAATCTGCACAATCTCATAGCTTTCAAGTTGGAAACTTCATCATAAAATGTAATTTCATAAAAAATACCATAAATTCTTCAAAGGTTTAGTAAGTTCTATTTTTAATGGTTAATATGAAGTGTGAATTACCCTTTTTCGTTAACATTAATTAAGCGAAAAACCTTCTTTACTTTTTCATCTAAACGTAAAGTGACGTATATTGGAGGTTAAACAAGTGAGTGAACTGAAACCGTTTTTCGAACCCGAAAGTGTAGTGCTTGTTGGGTCCAGCAAAATTTGTGAGAAAGTGGGGATGACCTCTCCTTGGCTTTTTAAGAATGTTGTTCATAACATGAAAAAATTCTTCAAGGGAACCACTTACGTGATGGACATTGACAAGAAGAACAGTGGGAAAAAGTTGGAGAAACTATCTGAGACACCAGAACTCGGAGTTATTATGCTTCCACCTTCTCAGTCAATCCAACAATCGGAAAAATGGTCAAAAATAGGTGTCAAAGCTTTAGTCATGATCACAGGGGGGTACAAAAATGAACAACGTCAACAACTCTTGAAATTGAGAGACCAGTACGGCGTTAGAATCTTGGGACCGAACACAATAATGGGCGTCATAAATACCAAAAATGGGTTAAACACAACCTTTGAGAGGGACGTTACACCCAGTAAAGGCAACATCGCCGTGGTTTCACAAAGTGGAGGTGTAGGCGCCTGCCTCCTCGACTGGGCATGTTTTTATAAAATAGGCATCAGCAAATTCATTTTTGTTGGAGACAAAGTTGACATCGATGATGTTGAGCTTCTAAAGTACTTGAATGGAGATAGAGAAACTAGGGTTATATGCCTTTACATAGAAGGACTTGAAAACGGAAGGGAATTCATCAGAGTGGCACGTGAAGTTGTGAAAAGAAAACCGATTTTAGCCTTGAAAGGAGGCGTAACAGAGGAAGCAGCCAAAAGGGCGTTGTCGCACACCGCATCTATCGCCGGCTCTCATGTTATTTTCGAGGCAGCCATCAAAAAGGCAGGTGTAATCTCCACGGAAAATGTGGAGGAATTG
>JAYEKF010000121.1:0-4421 GCA_034660895.1 Thermoproteota archaeon
AGAATTTTTACTTGCTGTTGAATGAATGCTGTAAGGTTTATTCCTCAGATGGTTTTCTTTTTCTTCGCACTACAACAACAATGACATAGACATTTCGCAAAGAACGCTAGTCTTATTATAATATAACACCGTTATTGATTTTGAGTGTTGATTTTTGCTTCATAACTGTTTTTACTAACGCTAGTACTCCCGAACCTTTGAAGAAAAAGCCATGAACCAGCAACTCCAAAAACTGCGGGAAATTGAACGAAAAATTCTGGAACTCCAAAAACAACTAGACGAAGTACAAGAACTAAAACATGTCTGTGACGCACTAAAACAAGCCCGCGAAAACCTCCCAAACACAAAGTACGACTAACCCGAAATTATCAAACACGTTTAACACCCAAAACTTCAAAAAACAAGAAATCCACCCCGCTCCCTCTCGATTAGAGCGCGCACAAACACCAAAAATCGAAGCCAAACCAAGAACACGATGCTGACGCAACTACAAAAAAAGAATCATCCTCCAAACAAAAACGGGACAGAGCCCTCGAAGGTTCTAACTTATTCTATTTCCAGCAAATTTTTTTAACATTCAACAACACAAAGTAAGTCCTATGTGTCATGCAACACTCGCTCTTCTTAACGGAAACGTCATTACCATGAACAAAAAACAACCAAAAGCCCAAGCCATCGCCATTCAAAAAAACAAAATCATGAAAGTCGGCACCAACACTCAAATCGAAACCTATATCCAAAAAAACACCAAAACCATCGACTTGAAAGGGAAGTGCGTTATCCCCGGTCTCACCGACGCCCACATTCACATAGCTGGATTTGGAAGATCCCTCGTAACCGTCGATCTACGAAACGTTAAGTCGATAAAAGAAATACAACAAAGAATTCAACAAGGTGCGCAAAAGACGCCGAAAGGAAAATGGGTGTTAGGAAGGGGATGGGACCAAGAAAAACTAATAGAAAAACGATACCCCACACGACATGACCTCGACCAAGCAACGCCAAATCACCCAGTACTCA
Source organism: Thermoproteota archaeon (assembly GCA_034660895.1). Classification (GTDB taxonomy): domain Archaea; phylum Thermoproteota; class Bathyarchaeia; order Bathyarchaeales; family JAYEKF01; genus JAYEKF01. The sequence goes on from JAYEKF010000121.1 coordinate 1,021, forward strand.
TCACACGCGTCTGCGGACATTTAGCAGTTGTTAACACCAAAGCACTAGAAAACGCTGGGATAACCAAAAAAACTAAACCGCCAAAAGGTGGAAAAATCGAAAAGAACCCAAAAACAGGTGAACCTACCGGAATTTTACGCGAAAATGCGATGGATCTGATTTGGAAAACAATGCCAGAGTTTAGCGAGGAAGAACTCAGAGAAGCATGTCTGTTGGCGTGTCAAAAAGCTGTAGAATCTGGGCTAACCAGCGTACATTGGATTATTCGCAGCCCAAAGGAAATTCGCGTTATCCAAGAACTCCGTAAACAGAACAAACTTCCATTACGAGTGTATGTTTTGATTCCCGTGAAATACTTGGACCAGTTGATCCAACTGGGTTTGCGTACTGGTTTTGGAGACGAAAAAGTGAGAATTGGAAGCATCAAAATTTTGGTTGACGGTTCGTTAGGTGCCAGAACCGCGGCTCTTCATCAACCTTATCAAGATAAGCCTTCGACAAAAGGAGTACTATTGTACGGTGAGAGAGAACTAAATGATTTGGTTATGAAAGCAAATAAGGCTGGTTTTCAACTGGCCATACATGCGATTGGAGATCGAGCGGTAGATTTAACGCTGGATGCGTTGGAAAAGGCGTTGGAGAAATCGCCGAGGAAGAACCATCGGCATAGGATTGAACACGCTTCTGTTCTCAATGAGAAGTTAATCCAACGCATGAAACGGTTAGGAGTGATTGCCTCTGTGCAACCGTCTTTTGTTGTTTCAGATTTTTGGGTGGTGAATCGTGTGGGAACGCAACGTGGACGGTGGGTTTACGCTTTTAAGTCACTGGTCAAGAATGGCGTGTTAGTTTGTGCGGGTTCAGATTGTCCGGTGGAGTCGGTGAATCCATTATTGGGCGTTTGCGCGGCGGTGGCGAGGGAATCTTTTCCGGAAGAGCGCGTTGGTGCGGAGGAGGCTTTGCGTTGGTACACTGTGAATGCGGCTTTTGCTTCGTTTGAGGAGAACGTTAAGGGTTCGATTGAGGAGGGTAAGTTGGCTGATTTTGTGGTGTTGTCAGGTGATCCGTGTGGGGTTGCAGCTGAGAAGATTGGAGAGATCAGGGTTGAGATGACTGTTGTAGATGGGCAGGTTGTGTATTGTAGGTAATTCTGTGTTTGTGTGTGCTCTAGTCTAGAGGGAGGCTGGATTTTTGTTCTTGGTGGTTTGTGTTGGGGTAGAGAGTTGGGTGAGAAAACAAGATGAATTAGGTGAGTTTTGTTGTTGGTGAACGTTTATACACACACTTAGACGTTGGCGTTTGCTGTATGGAGTTGGAAAACCTTCTTGGTTTAGAAAATCACAATAGTGGCGAGTGCTGATAGATTGGTACAATTAACTCTGCTTCCAGCTTGATATAATTGTCCAACATTTGGGAGCAGGTAGAGTTGAGGGCCGCGAATTTGAACATTAAACAAAAAATCCGCAAAACATCTACGATAATACTAACTTTGGAAATGTTTTGAAGCAAAGTTTATATCTTGGTGGAAAATTCCTACAGACAGAACAAATGAATTTTAGTGTGTAAGAGGGAAGTTGATATGGCCTATTTAACCACCCAGAAAGGACAGCCAATTCTCATCCTCAGAGAGGGAACCTCGCGGAGACGGGGAAAAGAAGCGCAAAGCAATAACTTTATGGCCGCCCAAATCATAAGTGAAGTCCTAAAATCAACCCTAGGTCCAAGAGGCATGGATAAAATGCTTATTGACAGCCTAGGAGACATCACCATAACTAACGATGGAGCGGCTATACTGGACGAAATTGAGGTAGAACATCCCACGGCTAAAATGATGGTGGAAATCGCTAAAACACAAGACGACATGGTCGGCGACGGAACAACCACCGCCGTCATACTCGCCGGCGAACTGCTAAGAAAAGCTGAAGAATTGCTTAACCAAAACATTCACCCCACCCTTATTGTTTCTGGATACAGAAAAGCGGTGCAAAGGGCCTTGCAATGTATTAACAAGATAGGAACCACAGTTAACCTTGAAGATCGAAAAACTCTCAGAAAAGTCGCAATAACCTCCATGGCTAGCAAAACCGTTGGCGAAGCGCGGAAACACTTCGCTGACATTGCTATTGATGCTGTAAAACAGATTGTGGAGCAACGAGGGAAAAGAAAAGTCGCCGACATTGACCAAATACAAATTATCAAGAAGGAGGGAAAGAGTCTTCAAGATTCGGAACTCGTTAAAGGCGTCATCGTGGACAAAGAGGTTGTTCACTCCGGCATGCCGAAACGGATTAAAAACGCAAAAATCGCCTTGCTAGACTGTCCGTTTGAGGTGGAAAAGACAGAGTTTGACTCCGAGATTAGAATACGAGACCCCACTAAGATACAAGCTTTTCTGGACAAAGAAAACCGCATGCTAAAAGAAATGGTTAACAAAATCAAAGCATCCGGCGCCAAAGTTGTTTTCTGTCAAAAGGGCATTGACGATATGGCTCAACACTTCCTAGCGAAGAAGGGCATCCTAGCTGTCCGAAGGGTGAAGCAGTCTGACATGGAGAAACTTGCACGAGCCACCGGAGGAAGAATGGTCACCAATCTAGACGACTTAAAAGCAACCGACCTCGGAAAAGCAGGCCTGGTGGAAGAGCGGAAAGTCGGCGAAGACAAAATGGTTTTCGTGGAGAAATGTAAACATCCACACTCCGTTTCCATACTAATCCGCGCTGGACTTGAAAGAATGGTGGACGAAGCGGAAAGAGCTGTACATGACGCTTTATCCGTGGTTTCCGACGTAATTGAGAAAAATCAAATAGTCGCCGGCGGTGGCGCTGTGGAATCAGAAATGGCTAAAGAGCTTCGCAGATACGCCACAAAAGTGGGGGGACGAGAGCAACTTGCCATAGAAGCCTTCGCAGACGCCGTTGAAATCGTTCCAAAAACGTTAGCGGAAAACGCCGGTTTAGAATCAATCGACATACTGGTAGGATTAAGGTCAAGCCACGAAAAAAGTGATGGACACTTAATGGGTGTAGACGTTTTCTCCGGCAAAGTCGTGAATATGTACGAAAAAGGTGTAATTGAACCGTTAAGCGTAAAGGAGCAAGCGATAAAGTCCGCTGCTGAAACCGCTTCCATGATTATAAGAATTGACGATGTAATCGCTGCAACTAAGCCTGAGGAAAGAGGACCCCCAGGAGGCGGCGGCGGAGAATACTAAAACCCTCTCCATTTTTTCTTTTTTTACGTTAACGATTTAAATACAAAACTTGTTTTTTTTATTCTTGAAGCTCCGGTAGTATAGTCCGGTTAAGTATGACGGCCTCTCGTCCTCTGCGGGAGAAAGCCGCCGACCCGGGTTCAAATCCCGGCCGGAGCACCATTTTACCAGTAAATCTTATATTCTC
>JAYEKF010000122.1:0-20674 GCA_034660895.1 Thermoproteota archaeon
ATATCTTTTCACAGCTGAACCATACAATAAAGAAAAACATGTAGAAGAGCAGTACTTCTACTTGGCAAAGAAGGCTTACGCGTTCAACGAGTCACAGCCAGTTTTCGCAGTAAACTGGATGTTCATAAAAAGATGTATGACCGGAAAATTCAACAACACCTTGGTGATCACTATGGGATGCGACGGAACGCTGGATCCATCGATGGTCGACGAATTCTTCAATCAAGGCGCTACCGCTTACATAGGCTGGAACGGCCCCGTGCTTCCCTCACACTCAGACAAAGCAACCCTCCAACTTATTCAAAAACTTTACATTCAAAATCTCACCCGGCAACAAGCCGTAGAGAAAACAAATCAACAGATAGGCCCTGACCCCAGCGGCAACAGCATCCTAAAACTGCTACTCCCCACGAATAATCACCACTAAACGCCTAGGCACAATCAGCGAAAAAGCTTGTCACGACTGCTGATAAAAGTCGCCAAAACACCTTTTTTTCCCATTTTTATTTTCTCTAGAAGTTTTCCACACAGCATACTATTTTCCTTTCCCCCTCTTTTCCACGATGTGTTTCTACTAAGTAGAAAACTTCCGAAAGTAATGAATAGGATCACCAGCTTAGATGAGACGAGAGTTAGCTTGGGCTGAAAACTTGGTATCGAATGTTTATTCCTGCTCCAACGAAGATACTTCTATCCGCGCAGTTACCTAAACCTTAAAATAACGTGGAAAACACGTAACAAATTGTCTGTAGGTACATACAAAAAGTGAGGAGAAATGGTGAAAAAGAAATCTACAGAGGAATTGAAAAGGGATTTAGAGAAGTCGAACGAAAACATATGATTATACTTAGAGGAGTTAAGTGAGACTTCTAAAAAGGAAAAGGATGACCCCTCTAACTTCAAACAAGTTATTTTAAACTGCCTGTCAACGCAAAACACCACGCTAGGAAGAATCTTAGAGCGGACAGACGCCGTAAATTCAATAAGTAAATGTGTTTACGTTATGACTGGTGAGGTTACGGTTCTTCTCGCCATCGCCATCGGCGTTATCCTCAACATGATTTGAACATATAAACTTGACAAAATGTAAATAATTAATTCGTTAGAAAACTCAAGGCACATTGAGGTTTTGATGGTGGATGTAGAGGGATTCTAAATGGATGAGAATAATTTTTTAGAGGCGTTATTAACTATTCCAGAGGTATACGGACCGGTTATTTCAAAAGACTCAAAATATGTTGCTTATACTTGGATAAATGTTCATCCTAACTTAGATGTTTTTGTTGTTCCTACGGATGGAGCGACCAGGCCTATTGCCTTTACAGAGACCCCCGAAGCAACTTTTCTTGTAAATTTCGCTCCAAATTCCCGCTCCGTAATTGTTGGAGAGGATAAGAACAGAAACGAAAGAGTAAGATTATTTGAAGTCTTTATGGATCGGCCAAAGCGAATGATTCCTTTGACTGAGGAGAATCCTCCATTCTTCCTACGTGGAGGAGCATTACACCCGAACAGGAAATGGCTCATTTACGGCGCTAATTACAATGTGGAAAGAAGAAGTGAAATAGAGCCTACGTGGGTGTATAAACAGAATCTTGAAACAGGGGAAAGGATAGCCTTAGCAAAGCCAAATAAACCTGCATGGCTTGTTCCCCGATTGAATATTCAAGGGACTTATGTGCTTTATAATCGAAAGGAGCTTCACCCCAAAGGAGATCAATATTGGTTGGTGGATATTGAAGGAAAGGAAGACCGGGAAATACTTAATTTTGGGCCTAAAGCGAGAATTAAGGCCGTATGGCTGCCTGACGGACAAGGAGTCGCCTTTATTACCGAAACAAAGAAGGGTGAACCTCAGAAACACTATTTGTTGGGCGTTTACGACATTGTAAAGGACGAAGCCACTTGGCTGGTCGATGACCCACAACGTAACATTGAGGACATACGTAGCCCAATCAACAGTCACCACTTGATAGTCCTTGAGTATCAAAAAGCAAGGGTTCATTCTTCCATAATAAATTTGACAAATATGGAAGAAAAACCGTTGCCTAAAATTGAAGGTTCGCTTAGACCCATTGGTCCAGTAACAGAAGAGGAATGGGTAGGCTTATACTATTCATCCACGCAACCAAATGAAATCGTTAGGTTCAACGTCAACAACGTTGACACCTACAGTTTTCAATCGCTAACTCACGTATGGGAAAGAACAAAAATTAAACGTGAAGAGCTCACTCCAGCAGAAGACTTTGAGTGGAAAGCGAAAGACGGTTTAACCATCCACGGATGGCTTTTCCATTCAAAAACGCTTACTAAGAAAGCTGTTATTTACGTCCACGGCGGGCCCACCGCTCACTGCGAAGACGTCATAAACCCTCAAATTCAATACCTTGTTTCACGGGGCTTTAATGTTCTTGCTCCAAACTACCGAGGATCAACAGGCTACGGCGTAGAGTTTGAGGATTTAATCAGAGTTGACGGCTGGGGGAGCGACGAACAAGAAGACATCTGTGCAGGCGCTAGGGCACTGATACAGCAAGGATTAGCAGAGAAAGGAAAGATAGGCATCACGGGAACAAGCTACGGTGGTTACTCCAGCTGGTACAATATCGCCAAAGCGTCTGATTTGTTCGCTGCAGCTGTTCCAGTATGTGGAATGACAGACTTAGTCGTTGACTACGAAACAACTAGACCTGATTTACGCCCCTACTCGGAAGAAATGCTTGGAGGAAGCCCGAGAGAGATGCCCGAAAGATATTATGAGCGGTCGCCCATAAACTTTGTTCACCAAATTAAAGGTAAGCTCTTAACAGTCCAAGGAGCAAAGGACCCCAACGTTACACCCAAAAACGTGGAAGAAGTAGTAAAAAGGCTTAATGAAGCCGATATTAAGTATGATTTGCTAATCTTCGAAGATGAGGGGCATGGAATATTAAAAATTAAAAATAGAAAGATTCTCTACAAAAAGATGGCGGAGTTCTTTGCTGAAGCTCTATAGCGTCTGTCGGTAACCGCGTTGGTTTGTCCCTAAAATGGTTAAAAATGGTTTTAAGTCTGTTTCTGTATATCTAAGCTCGTTATGGACTTCTTTGATAAGTGTATCTTGAGCGTGCTGAGAGACGGAAGGTATAGAGATTTCAATCAGCTTATGAGAGAAGTGGACTTCTCTCATAACACTTTGAGGTTGCATCTTAATTGTCTGGTGGACCAAGGCTTAGTTGTCAAGAAGAAAAAGCCCTTGAAGGGGCTAGGAAGACCCAGATTCATGTACTCCGTACCTCCAAAGCTTCATCGCCAAGCCTCCAGACTCTTCTCAGATCCTTTCAGTGAAGTTGTCACCCTACCTTTCCGGAAGCTAAGACACCTATGCCGGTTCGAGAAGGGTGGATACTGCAAGAAGATAAAGAACCGGTGTACCCCTCAAAACTGCCCCCAAATCCTAAAAAAAGAATAAAAACCATTTTACACCAATTTCGGGACAAGCCAGCGTGCGATTACCCAAAATCATAAAAAAGAAAGAGGACTAGTGATATCTCCTTTTGGTGGAAGGGACAAGTCCCACCTCCCCTCCGCATCAATTCAAAATTTAGGCTTATCTTGAGCTTATTTTAGCTAGAAAAGCTTAATTTGACGGGTTGTGAGTGAGGTTGAAACTTCAACACAAATTTATCGGTAAAAACATTCCGTAATCCTTTCAGGAGATGCCACAAAATCGATCTTAAAAAGCGATTAGCGGGCGTCACATTCCTGTTAGTGTCAGAATCCTTAATGCTATTCCACCGACAATTATTGCAAAAACAATCTCAAACACTGTTATGTAAAGTGCCTTTTTCCAGCCGAACTCTCTAACTAAGGCAGCTATGGTTGCTATACAAGGAATATAGAGCATTGCCACTAAAGTAAACACTATCATTTGCCGCGGTTCCAAGACCTGCGCAAAATTTGTTGTACCGAGAAGGGTGGAGAGCGTTGTTAATGTTAGTTCCTTTCTTAACACTCCAAAAATTAACGTTATTCCGGTGATGGCGGGTAGTCCCAGCCAAGTTACAGTTATGAGACTAAGGACATTCGAAATTGGTTCCAGCAAGCCTAGGATGTCTATTGTTTTGATTACGAGGCTGCCAACAATTATAAGTGGAAATGCGATTTTAATAAATTCCTCTAACCTAAACCAGGTTTGCTTCACGATGGTATTCAGATGAGGCTTTTTATAATCATGCATTTCCATTATGAGAGCGGTTGGTTCTCCAGGCAAAGTTTTGAACGCTACCCTTCCAAGGATGAAAATGATGACTAGATTGATGATGTACAGCGCTAATGCCCACCAGACACTGACAAACGCTCCGACCAGGCCGAAAACGATAACTGTTGTCGCAGCACAAGGAATTAATGTGACTACGAAACCGGCTAGAAGCCGTTCTCTTTCTGTCTCCATGATTCTGCATCCTAAACACGCGGGAACGTTGCATCCGTAACCAAGCATGATTGGAATGAAGGCTTTTCCGTGTAAACCTATTTTATGCATTACATTATCCATCAAAAAAGCAATTCTGCTAAGGTACCCTGAGTCCTCAAGAAAGTATAATATGAAATAGAAAGGAACAATATAGGGCAACGCTATTGTAACCCCAGCTATGATCCCTTCCATAACGCCTCCCCATATCAGCTCTCCTAAGGCTCCAGTTCCAAATATGCTCTCAAAGATCGGTTGCAGACCAGCAAAGGAAACACTCAGCAAGTTGGACATGTAATCTCCGAATGAGAAAATAGAATAGAAAATTGACAGAACCACTATAGCCATTATTGGGTATCCTAAAATCCTATGGGTTGTCAAAGTGTGAAGCTTCTCTCTCATTGGAGGCTTTATCGGCGACGTTATCAACTGGACTTTTCTGGTGATATCCACAGCAATCTCATACCGCTCAGAAGTTATTACAGTTGAACATGAATGTCTATGAATCCTTTCAATTTCTTCCGCAAGGTTTTCGGCGGTGGATAGGATTTTCGGGTTTATTTGACGAATCTCTCTTTCTACCTGTTCGTCTCGTTCTAAGAGCTTTATTGCAACCCATCTTGCCGGATATGGAGAGTGAATTTCCTTAATGATTTCAGTGAGTTTTTCAATTCTTTCTTCAATTTCTCCTCCATACCTCAGCCTTTTAGGTTTTATTTCCCGTTTTTCAATCGTTTCAACAGCTTTCTCCAGCAACTCGTAAATTCCGGTTCCACTCGGCGCTACGGTGGGAATCACAGGTACGCCTAACAGTTTTTCCAGTTTCTTATGGTCGATTTTTATTCCCTTTTTCTTCGCTGTGTCCATTTGGTTCAAAGCTATAATTATTGGGGATTCCAGCTCCATCAGCTGGAGTGTGAAGAATAAGTTCCTTTCAAGAACTGAAGCATCTACAACATTTATCACTAAATCAGGCTTCTCAACTGCGATGTATTCTCTTGAGACTAACTCTTCTATAGAAAATGTTGAAAGGGAGTAAATTCCAGGCAAATCAACAATGTCTATGGTGTGGCCTTTGAAGTGGAGTGTTCCTTCCATCCTTTCAACAGTTTTTCCAGGCCAATTTCCTATGTGCTGGTGTAAGCCGGTTAAGTGGTTGAATATAACGGATTTTCCTACGTTCGCGTTTCCAGCCAAAGCAATTATGAACTTGTCTTTGTTCACCTTTGCACCTTCACCAAAATTCTCTCCGCCATCCCTCTTCCTATGGCTAGTCTGGAGCCTCTTACGTAAATTTCTATGGGACCGCGAAAGGGCGCTGACTTAACCATTATAATCTTGGTGCCTGGAGTTAGACCCATATCCTCCAGCCTCTTTCTGAAGCCCCAACCTCTCCGTTGTCTCCCTCTACTCGAAGTTGAACTGATGGAAACTATCACCCCGCTTTCGCCGTCCTTTAGGCGGGTTAAAGGTAAATCCACGGTTTTTCATCCCATGGTTGGAGTGTTGTTGGGAGTAATTATGGAATGCTTATAAATAAGTATTTAGATTAATATAACAAAGTTAGATGATGCTAACAAGTAGGGCTGGCTGAACTGTTTGGGGCAAGCAACTGTGAAAAGAAACGTGATGATTAGATTAACCGTAAGCGAAGAGGGTTACATCGAAACTGTTTATGAACTTATTAAAGAACACGGCTACGCTGCAGTGACTGATATAGCCGCTGCTTTAAACGTTAAACCGCCAAGTGCAACACGCATGATCCAGAAATTGGATGCAGCAAATTTTGTTAAATATACACCCTATCGAACTGTTACTTTAACGTCTAAAGGGGAAAAACTCGCTAGGGCTCTAGAGAAAAGACATAATACGCTCAAAAAATTCTTAGAAATGATTGGCGTTGACAAGAACATTGCTGAACAAGATGCATGCCGCATAGAGCATATAGCGCATAAGATGACTATGGAAAAACTTACAGAATTCGTAGAATTTGTGCAAAAAGCTCCGAGAAGCCCAAGGTGGCTTCAACACTTCAAGTATTTTAAGAAAACTGGAAAGCATCCAGAGTGTCGTGACGATTAATGCTCAAAATAGTCCCGATTACGTTGCGTGAGAATCCAGCCATGCGCCAGAAAAGTTAATGTCCTCTTGTTATTTCTTTAGGTCTCGGAATTGTTTCTCGTATAGGCGGCGATACAACCCTTTCTTTTTCATAAGCTCCGCATGAGTCCCTTCTTCCACGATTTTTCCTTCGTTTAGAACTATGATGTGGTCGGCGTTTCTCACTGTGGAAAGTCTATGGGCGATGACGAGTGATGTTCGGTCTTTTAGGAGAATAGAGAGTCCTTTTTTTATTTTCAGTTCAGTGTATGGGTCAACGCTTGATGTCGCCTCGTCTAGAATAAGGATTGATGAATCTCGTAGGAGAGCTCTTGCAAACGACAATAGCTGTCTTTGTCCAACAGAAAGTCTTACGCCTCTTTCCCCAACTTCAGTTTCATATCCTTCTGGGAGGCTGTTTACGAATTCCTGGAGCCCAACCATATTGGCGATTCTTTTAACTTCATCGTCGGATGCGTCAAGTTTTCCGTATCTTATGTTTTCCATGATGGTTCCGGAGAAGAGAAGCGGTTCCTGCAAGACAACACCCATTTGTTTGTGAAGGGATTCAAGGGTTACTTTTCGGATGTCGTGGCTATCAACCGTTATGGTTCCTTTTTGAGGTTCGTAAAAGCGGCTGAGAAGTTTTACAATTGTGCTTTTTCCCGCTCCTGTTGGACCTACAATAGCCAATGTTTTTTTAGGTTTGACGTGGAGGTTCACATCCCTTAGCACGGGGTTCCTTGGATTGTAGCCGAATGTTACGTCGTCGAAAACGATTTCACCTTGAACGGTTGTGAGTTCAACAGCGTTTGGGGCGTCCACAATTTCAGGTTTTATGTCAAGAGTTTCAAATATTCTCTCTGCGGCAGCTATGGACGACTGAACGGTGTTGTAGAACATTGTTAAGTCTATTATGGGTCTGAAAAAGCTTCTTTCGTAAAGGATGAAAGCTACGATTACTCCAAGCGTTATTTCTCCACCTATAGTTAACATCCCGCCGAACCATAGGACTACGCATGTTCCAACTGCCGCAAGAATTTGCACCATGGGTATTAGAAGAGCGAAAAGCCTTCCAGCCTGAACATTGGCTTGAAGATTTTCTATGTTCGCTTGGCGGAAAGTTTCCATGGTGTCGCTCTCTTTTGCAAAAGACTGAATTTCCCTTATGCCTGAAACACTTTCTTCAAGTCTGCTTGTAACCGCTGCTATTTTTTTCCGGGTCGCTTGATACGCTTTTCTGAGCCTAGATTGAAAGAGCCAAGTCAATAGTAGAAGTGGCGGTATGACTAGGAGTGTGGCTAACGTTAAACGTACACTCATCCAGAACATAATCGCCACAACGCCAACGATGGTTATGATGTCGCTGATCAGGGTGATAACGCCTTCCACAAACATGTGGCTCAAGGTATCCGTGTCATTAGTAACGCGTGACACTATTTTACCAGTTTCAGAGCGGTCGTAGAAGCTGAAGGAAAGGTCTTGAAGGTGTGAGAACATCTGTTTCCTCATCTCATTCACCATGTTCTGCCCAATCCACGAAATTTGGTAGGTTCGTGTGTAATCAGAAACCCAGTTGACAACGTAGACGCCGATTACAATGACGGATATGAACGCCAATCCCGCGAAGTCGCCCGGAGTCATGCAGTTGTCGATGGCAACTTGGAAAAGGTATGGCGGTAAAAGCGCGGTCAAAGAGGTAACGAGTACAGCAACCACCCCGATGGTGAACCGCCGTTTGTACTTCAAAACGTACTTAGTCAACCTTGCTAGTAGCACTCTGTCCGGAATCTTTCTTTCCTGCTTTTCTTCTTCGCGACCCAGAGCATGCCATATGCCATGACTGGGACCTCTGCTCATTACTTAGTTTCCTCCTTCTGTTCAGAAGTGTGCTCAGGCGAGGTTTGGATAACGGGTTTCTGCGCCTCGTATAAAGTCTGGTAAATTTGATGATAGGTTCCTTTCTCCGCTATGAGCGTTTCATGAGTGCCCTGTTCTACAATCTCTCCGTTTTCAATAACCACAATTTTGTCTGCGTTTCTTATTGTTGAAACTCGTTGGGTTATCACGAAGGCGGTTCTGTTCTTAAGTAACGCTTGCAAAGCCTGTTGAATCTCATACTCGGTTTCTACGTCAACACTTGAGGTTGAATCATCTAAAATGAGTATTTTTGGATTCATAAGTAAGGCTCTCGCTATGGCAATTCTCTGCCGTTGTCCACCTGAGAGGGTTACACCTCTTTCTCCAACCCTTGAGTCGTAGCCTTGAGGTAAAGCAGAAATGAAATCATGCGCTTTTGCAGCTTTAGCAGCGGCTATTATTTCTTCCATACTTGCCTTTGGTTTTCCGTAAGCTATATTCTCCTTTATTGTCATAGCGAAGAGAAATGTTTCCTGCGAGACTATACCTATCTGTTTTCGAAGGGATTTAAGGTTGACATCTCTGACATCGCAGCCATCGACGGTAACCCTTCCTGAGGAAACATCGTAAAAACGTGGAATGAGGCGAATTATGGTGCTTTTTCCAGAGCCTGTTGACCCTAAAAGAGCCACGTTTTCTCCGGGCTTCGCTTCGAGGTTAATGTTTTTTAAAATCTGTACGTCTTTGCCGTAGCTAAAGGAAACATTTTCAAACTTAACATGCCCCTTTACGGTTGACAGTTTAATCGCGTTTGGCTTCTCTTTTATCTCCGGTTCAGCGTCCATAATTCCGAAGACTCTGTCGCCAGCAGCCGTTGTTAGGTGGTATCCTGAGATGAACATACCGAGGAAACGCATAGGCATTATTAACATCAGCAGGTATGTGCTGAATGCAACTAACGCGCCTACTGTCAAGGTTTCTCCGATGACTTCGGATCCGCCGTACCACAAGATAATGATGAGGCCTAACCCCATCAGGAAGCCTACAAGGGGAATGTAAAACGCCCTAATTTTAGCTGCGGCTAGGCTAGTTTCAAAGTATTTGCCACTTTTGGACGCAAATGTTTTTCTCTCGAAGTCTTCTTGCGCAAAAGCGCGTACAACTCGGATGCCTGCGATGTTTTCGTGCAGGGTGGAGGTTAAGGCACCGTATTCTTCTCGCATTTGCATGAAGAGTGGTCGTATTTTCTTTCCAAACAGGTAGAAGGCGGAGAATACGAAAGGCATCACGGGTAGTAGCAAGAGAGTAAGCCTAGCGCTTATGGAAAACATTGTGAATAACGTTACTGCCAGAAGGATTATGGCACTTGTAAGCATCCTAAGCTGCCAGCTTAGAAATCTCCGTATCCTATCCATGTCAGTCGTAACCCTTGACAAAAGTTGGCCTGTGTGCATTTTGTCATAGAAAGCGAAACTTTGATTCTGTAAAGACGCAAACACATCGTTTCTGATGCCGTAAACCACCTTGTGAGAGAAGTAAATGCTTGCATACCGTTGAATGAAAGAAAACACGCCGACAACTACTGTGAAACCTATTATCTCCAACACTAGAATAAGAAGCCTACTCTTACCTACTTCAACGGTTGATTCATTAGTAAACATGGGAAAAACGTTGTCGAAAACCTCCATAGTCAAAAGAGGAATCTGCACGGACAAAACAGTGCTAAATATCACGCATGCTATGCTGAGTAGGAAAAGCGGCCAATTCCTCAAAATATACCGACTGATACGTGCAAAAGTGCCCATTAGCAGACGCTCTTCTTTACTTTTTAAACTTACATTAACTCTCTGTAAACGCACCTCTTTAATGTTTCAGTTTACCCTGATTCACACCGCGTGCATTTATGGTATGGATTTTGGTTTCATAAAGACTATTAGAACATCAAGTGAAGTATTGTTGAGGAATCATGAGCCTTCAGAATCTGTTTTCGATTGGAAAAAAGAAGGAAGTTGAAAAGCAACCGCTAAACAAAGCGACCATATCGAAGTTCCTGAGAACGCTATCCCGTCAAGAAGCCTTTCACTTTTACATCAGAATCGGTGAACCCGCCGGATACTCTGCGTCTAGTCTGTTGGATTTCTGCAAAAAAATAAGGGTGATTGACATCAAATCCTTGAAGTTCCATTCCAAACGTGGAGATTTCGAGAAGTGGATTAGACTTACGCTGGGCGACACTGAATTAGCTGACAAAATTGGCGAAATAAGAGGTTATGAAGAGAACCTACGAAACCAGCTGTATCGGACGGTGTATAATCGTCTTAGGGAACTTCGAGAGATGCAAACGCAATTCCACGTATGACAGTACACTTAAGAGTTCGAAGTTGACTTAACCTTCGGTATTCGAAATGTGATTTCACTTTCTTAGATGAAAAAAGAGGGAAAAAGCGGTTTAGCGCACGCCTACGATGTTTATGGTTCCCTTCTTCCACTTAACCACTGACACGATTATTGCGGTTGTAGCTGTTGCAGCAACCAGTATTAACACGAGCTCCGGCAACACAAGTGTTGGGATTTCTTCTATGCCTAAGGAGGGGTCATGTTCTAAGGTTTGGTTGCCGAAATACGGGTAGCACATGAACAGTCTCATATGACGGCCCGCTGCAATGTATGTTGCTTTCACCGGAACCACTTCAGTTATGTCGCCCGATTCAGGGTCTTTGCACTTAGCAGATGCCACAAACTTGAAGAAGCCAGCTAAGGTTTGGTCTTCTTTAGCAAATCGCAATTTAAACCGTTCACGCAGTTTTTTCCTTACGCTTTTTTTCCTTACGCTGTTTTGCTGTTAGATAAAGTTTCTGGCGTTGATTAGGATATGTAGTAATCGACGACTTTCTTCATCCTTCTGGGAGAAGAATACGTTTGAGACATTTTTTTCAATATTTTTATCATTTGAGGCTGGAAACGGGCGATGTCCGTTAAGGAAACTAATCCAACAAGCTTTCCGTTTTTCACAACTGGAAGTTTCTTGATTTTCATTTTGAACATAAGTTTGACGGCGTCTTCCAGCTCCATTTCAGGCTCCACAACAATTAAGGGCTTTGACATCACGTCTTCCACCAAAGTTTTTTCGGGTTTTTCAGCTACGGCTACCACCCTTTTCAGTACGTCCCTTTCCGTCATGATTCCTACCGCTTTACTATCTTTTACTACAATTAGGCTTCCGATTTCAAAACGGTTCATGATTTTCGCGGCGTCTTTCACTGTGGAATCAGCGTCCACCGTGATCACGTCTTTTATCATTACATCTTCAACTTGAAGCGACATGAAACATCACTTTTTCATACACGCAAGCGGCTAATAAACACATGTTTTCATTCGTATCTTTTTAGAAATAAAGGCTTAATCGCTTCTTCCTTAGCTTCCTCTTTGGTTCTTATCTTTTCAGGTTCGTCTAGGTTAGTACGAGACATGTAATATCCCCATTTCATAGACACGTTTCTGCCGTGCACTATTTAACTAATATGAATTACCAGTAAGTTTTTCACCGCACGTTCCTCTTTCACTTATAGGGCTAACCTAATCTTATCTATAATTTCACTGATTCTTTTGCTGTATGGAATTTTCGCTCGTTCAAACCTTTCCCGTGCTTCAGTTAGCGGCCGTGTGGCATCGATGCCCACCTTTGTAGTTAAGCCAGTTTCTTGGTCTGCAGAAGGGTCTAATGTGGACCCTCTAACGTTTTGAACGACAAGGAGATCTTCTTCTGCTTGGAAGCGGGTTGCTATCGCCCATTCCACCTCCTCCAAATCGTAGATGTTGATGTCGGAGTCAACAACCACCGCGTGTTTTAAGCTTGGATGACCTGCGAAGGCGGCTAACAAAGCGTTTTTTCCATCTCCGTCGGTTTGTTTTTCGATGGAGATAACGGCGTGAAGCCATCCACCGCCTCCTCTAGTAAGGTTTACCGCTTTCATAGTTGGCACCACGTTTGAGACGGCTTCCCAAATTTTGGTTTCACGTGGCAAACCCATTAAAAGTTGATGTTCTGTTCCTGAGGGGAGAAGCGCTTGGTAAATTGGTTCTTTGCGGTGCATCATGCCGACCAATCTTATGATCGGCTGCCTTCTTTGGATATCGTGGGTCCCCGTCAAATCCACCAGTGGGCCTTCAACAACCTCCTCCGTAACAGAGATTTTTCCCTCTAACACGATTTCAGCGTCTGCCGGAACACGCACACCGATGTTTTCGCATGTTGTCAAGCTGAAACGTTTCCCCAACAATGCGCCTGCAACGCCAAACTCGCTTACACCGAACGGAACTGGAGAAGTTGCGGCTAACAAAACTGCAGGATGCAAGCCGATGGCGATGGCGACCTCTAAGTCTTCACCAGCCTCCTTAGCCATGCCCCACAGTTTAAAGAGGTGTCGTGGAACTAAACGAATTGCCAACCGACGACTGTCTAAGACTTGGAGACGGTGCACTGAGACGTTTTCAATTTTTCCATCTGGGCTGCGGGCGGAAACAAGGGCGGAGGTGATGTAGGGATCAGCGTCGTTTTCAAAATGAGTTAAAACTGGAATTTTGGACAAATCCGCTTGTTCCGTTACTTCTTTGACTTGGGCGTTGTTAATGGTTTCCTGAGCGGGGGGGTAGCGGCAAGCTTCAATGAGTTTTTGGTAGAGCTGTTTAGGAGTTACGGCTAATGCCTTGCACAGTCTCTGGCGGGTTCCACAAACATTCGCAACAACTTTGGTTGAGTAACCTTTCACCCTGTTGAAAAACAGCACAGGTCCCTTGTCTAATGCCTTCATCACAGAGGAAATTTCAAACCGCGGCGAAACCTCTTCTTTAACGTGAACAACTTCTCCCTCAGCTTCCATTTCATCTAAGAAACTTCGTAAACTCAAGCTGACACTCCCTCCTTTTCCTTCTCAACAGACTTTCCAACAACCTTTTTCATAAGTTTCAGAAGGACATGGCTTGCTTCCGTTTCACTTACAGTTTTTAGAAAAACGGAAACCAAAGCAATTTTATTGGTAGTTGAAGCCAAACGTTCAGCAAGCATTCGAACGGTCACCGTGTTTCGGCCACCCAGCAAGATAGAGGATGTGGAAGGCTGAATAATTTTTGTAGCAGACGGCACAGCCACCGCCAATGTGCCCAGCCGGTCTTCCGCTTCGCTTAGAAGAACCAAACATGAATTTTTTGTTTCTAAATAAACTGCTAAGAAACGTGTGTTTTTTTCGTAAATTTCATCTTTCACTACTATGGCACGTGACACAGGTGACTTCACCACGCTTGTTTTATAGCTCTACTAAGTCACTATTTATGATTGCGTATTGGCTAGGCTAATAAAGGTAAACTCAACTATAGAAAAGATAAAATTCAGCGTTTTTCTGAAGAGGAACAGTATGAGGGATGCAGCAAAGTACCGAGCAAGTAAGGTTTTGAGTATTCTCAAAAATAATTTTTCGTTGCCAACATGGACAAGTTCAACAAGAGAACCGTTTCAAACACTCATCGTCACGGTGATTTCTCAAAACACCGCTGACAAAAACACGGCTAAAGCATTCGAAAACCTTTCGAACAGGTTTCAGATAACTCCCGAAGCTTTAGCGAAGGCGAATCAAGATGAAATTGAAGAAGCTATCAGGGTGGCAGGTTTGTATCGGAACAAGTCGCAGACGATTAAACGGCTTTCTCAAATCATTCTTGAACAATTTAACGGTTCACTGGAGTTCATTCATTCAGTTCCCCTCAAAAAAGCAAGGAAAATTCTTTTGGAACTCCCAGGTGTTGGTCCGAAAACCGCTGATGTTGTACTTCTCTTCTGCGCAGAAAAGCCAACAGTTCCTGTGGATACACATGTTAACCGTGTTTCCAAAAGGTTGGGATTTGCGTCTTCAAAAACTGGTTACGAGGAGGTTCGCTTGGCTCTTCAGTCGCTTTACTATCCCAAAGATTATTTGGCGGTTCATTTACTGCTCATTTCGCTTGGACGAAAGTACTGTAAGGCTGGGAAGCCATTGTGCAAGTCTTGCCCTGTCAACCATCTTTGCCCATCGAAACAAGTTGAGGATTAACATCATGCCTAAGCTTCCCAAAAACGTTATGAACTATTTCCCGTACAAACGTGTTCGACCCTACCAAAAAGACTTCACTGAAGCAGTTTACGAAGCAGTGGAAAACAGCTGGCACATTTTAATTGAAGGGAGCAACGGACTTGGCAAGACAGTTGCAGCTTTATCCGCTTGTTTACCAGTTGCCAAGGAACACGATTTACAAATTATTTACGCGGCGAAGACCCACCGCCAACACGACCGTGTGATTGAGGAGTTGAAAGCTGTTTCTCGGAAAAAGGCGGTTTCTGGACTGTCAATTCGGGGACGCTACAAAATGTGTTTTCATCGGTTTATTACCCATCATGCGTCGGACGCTCGGTCCGCCATGGACATCTGTGAATTGTTGAAGAAAAGAGGGCAGTGTCGTTACTACGAGAATTTGCAGAGGCGTCCAAACCGGTGCGCTGAACTTCAGTCCCACATTTCCTCTCATGCCTACAAAGCCATGGAGATTATGGAGGTTTGTAGGGCGGAGGATTTCTGTCCTTACGAGATGGTGAAGCTCTCCATGGGCGACGTGGATGTTGTTGCGTTAAGCTACTTGTACGTTTTTCACCCCAGCATTCGCGCGGCGTTTATGAAGAAAATGGAGAAGTCTATGTCAAAGTTTATTCTCGTTGTAGATGAGGCGCATAATCTTCCTAACGCTGCGGTTGAAATAGCAAGCGACAAACTTTCACTTTTCACCATTCGGCAGGCGGAGCGTGAGGCGGAGAAGCTTGGTTACAAGGATATCTCCGCTTTTTGCGAAGACTTAGGGAAGATTGTAAAGAGAATAGCATCCAAAGTACACGAAGAGAGCGTGGTTCCACCGGACATGTTCCTGCAGTTACTTAGAAGAAAAGCGAATGTAGACGAGTTTCAAACCTTCTTTAAGCATCTTTGTGAAACCGGCAATGCGGTAAGGTTGAATTTGCTTAGGCGTGGGGAGTATCCGCGTTCATACATCCATCGGCTAGGTGAATTCCTTTTAAACTGGCTTGAAACCGTGGACGACATATCATTCACCCACGTTCTGAGCAAATACAGAAGCAAAGGGGGTGCGCTTACAGCTCGACTGGAAATTGTGGCTTTAGACCCTTCAAAAATAACTGCACCCGTTTTTTCCTCTGTCCACTCCGCTGTTGTCATGTCAGGAACTTTACAGCCTTTACAATCGTATACGCAAATCACGGACTTACCAGAAGGCACGGTTCAGAAGGCGTTGCCAGCTCCGTTTCCGAGAGAGAACATTTTGGCTCTTGTATGTCGGGGGGTTACTACCCTCATGAAAAAACGTACGCTGACTATGTACAAAAAAATTGTGAAGCGTATTGCGGAGGTGGTTCATTTCACGCCGGCTAACGTTGGGGTTTTCGCCACATCCTACAATGTGTTAGAAGCACTGCTAGAAGCAGGGTTGGGAGACGAGATGAGTAAGCCTCTCCTACGCGAAGAGCGAAACATGAGTTCCAAACGGAACGACCAGCTTGTCAGCCGTTTCAAGTCGTATGCAAACCGTGGCGGAGCGGTTTTGCTGGGGGTGCAGGGAGGACGGTCTTCGGAGGGAGCAGACTATCCGGGTAACGAAATGAACTCCGTGGTTGTGGTGGGTGTTCCCTACGCTACGCCTACGCCTAAGGTTCAGGCGCAAATCAAATATTACGAGTTTCAGTTTCCCAAACACGGTCGAGAGTACGGGTACGTGCTCCCAGCTATGAAGAAGGCGTCGCAAACCGCCGGCCGACCTATACGAACGCTCCAAGACCAAGGAGCCATCGTCTTCTTGGATTATCGTTTCGCCACCGGCTACTGTCAGCGTTTTCTTCCATCTTGGATTCGACAAAACCTCAAAACATTACAGGATAAAGATGGGGATATCACACAAGAACTTATGACCTTTTTCGACACAAAATGAAGGTTGGCTTGACTATCATCCAAGAAAGTTTAGGACAGGCTTTCTAGAACAAACTTGTGGTTACAGCAAGAGAACAAATTCAGAGCAGTGTACATAGGCTAACGGTGTACGAACACTTCGACGAAAACGTGGTTGATGTACTAAGGGAACTAGTAGCGAACTTTACTAGTTGAATATGAAGGGTTATTTTAGAGAGTTCAAAGAATTGGTGGTTTTGCAGCAGACAACTATGCAACAATTTTGGGTCTGGCGGTTATAGAATCAATGTGGCGAGAAGTTGGTCAGGCCGGATTTGAACCAGCGACCTTCGGCATGTCAAGTGGATTATCTAAACACGATTTACTTATGGTTGACAGGGATACATCAAAAATATTTGTTGAACTCTTTAGAGATTCAAACTGTTTCATTTGCCAGCTACTTGAACTTCATCAAATCTCATGTAGGGCGTTACGCATCTGTTAGCTATTTCGGTTTTTTTAGTGACGGCGGAAATTTGGCTGAGTAATCCGTTTATTTTTTCACCTTTAATGTTTTGGCTGTCTAATACAAATCCGCTGATTTGACCTCCTTTCAGCGGAGTCGACAGTTCTCCTTTTTCAATGAGATAAGCGTTTCTGATTTCTGAACCGAAGGATGTGGTGAACGAATCAGATCCCATAGCAGAGAATTGTTCAACGTAAATGCCCTCTTTTGTGTCAGCTATCATTTCGTCTAAACTCATGTTTCCTGCTTCAACAACAATGTTTGTTGGTTGAGAAGAAGGCAGAGATGAATACTTCAGGTCAACTTGAGATAGTGCGAGTCCAATTGGTGGCAGTTTTTGACCGTTTCCGGTAGACTTCGCGTTCATTATAGTCGCATACATCATGTCATACAGAAAGTCTTTGTAAACGCCTTTTTCAATTAGAGTGGTCTTAGATTGAGGTGCCCCTTCATCATCAAAAGGCGAAGAGCCTAAAGCATAGTTGTAAAGTCCGTCATCATAAATAGTTAATTCCCTAGATCCAATTTTCTTGCCTTTTTTGAATCGAGAAAGTTCTTTGTAAACAGATGAGCCGAGACTGTGGAACCCAATCGTGTTCGGCAGTATGTCGCTTAGAACATGAGGCGTGAAAATCACGGTGGTCTTCATGGTCTTTGGAACCTTTGCTTGTAATGCATCTTCAGCGAGTCTTATCCATTTTGGAACTTGCTGATTTAACGGTATATCTTCTGCTCGTCTAACGAAGATCGTAGGCCAATACTCAGCAAGTTTACCTTTCTGTCCGGCTTTCAGCGCCAGCTCAACGTAAAAAAAGGTTTCCTGCTTCTCTGCCTCGACGCCTTCGCTGTTATTAATGATAGTTGAAATGTTATATGTTCGGATTTTCCCAAATGTTGGTAAAATGGTCTTTGATTCTTTTAGAAGAGAAAGTAATTCTTCAACCTTATCTTTCACAACCGACTCAGCATTCGAAACTATTTTTGGATCAGCAATTTTTACTGAAGGGTATTTTTTAGGCTTTGGCATGGCATAGCCTGGAAACTCTGTTATGTTAGCTCCAATCAAAGCTGTTTTTAAACATCTTCTAATAGGAGTAGGTTCTAGGGAACTGCCTGTTCCAATGCCTATTCCTGTTTTATCCTTTTTTCGCTTTATTGTTCTAACAGCGTATCCGAAATTTGTTACTGGGCCTCTTACGATTTCAACGTTGAAGTTTCGGAGTTGAATTTCATTTTCTTCAGATTTTTCAATGTAAATATCCCATTCGTCAACCTTTTCTTCGTTTAGAATCTTTTTGATTGAATTGGCTTCGCTCATCCTTGACTCACCACTGCCTTAGCGCGGATGTGCACTCCACCACTCCCAACTGGAACAAGGTCTTCGTGTCCTTTACCGCAGGTTCCTGTCCTCATCTCAAACTGATCTTTTTTACCTACTGCATCTATTGAAGCAATAAAGTCGAGAACGTTCTCGGTGAGTGTAAGTGTCGAAAAGACTTTAGTTAGTTTACCTTTTTCTATCATATAACCTTTCTTGGATTTTAGCTGCATTCCACCGGCAAGCGGATCTTCCATGCCTGAAAACGCATGCACCAGCATAACGCCCTCGTCGATGCCTTCTATCATTTCTTCAAGGGTATAGTCGCTTGGTTCAACGTAAGTGTTAGTCATTCGAACAAACAGTTTTCGCAAAAAGCTTTCTCTTCTTCCATTTCCTGTCGGCTCAACATTAATTAATGATGCAGAATACCTTTCATGAAGGAAGCTTTTAAGAACACCGTTCTTTAAAATGTGGGTTTTCCTGCTTTTGATTCCTTCGTCGTCGAATAGGAAGGAGCCGTTGCCATGTGGA
Organism: Thermoproteota archaeon; assembly: GCA_034660895.1. Taxonomy (GTDB): domain Archaea; phylum Thermoproteota; class Bathyarchaeia; order Bathyarchaeales; family JAYEKF01; genus JAYEKF01. The sequence continues at coordinate 18,765 of JAYEKF010000122.1, forward strand.
AGTGTTCCGTCATCACAGATGTTCAGTTTATCAAATCCTATCCGCTTTCCCAAATAAGTTGTTAAGTAAGATCTTTCTCTTACCATTTGATCTGCTTCACATCCATGTCCGAAAGATTCGTGAGCAAAGATTCCTGTCATTCCAGGATCTAAAATTACAGTATAATACCCCGATGGTGGGGTGGACGCTTTTAAAAGCTCAATTGAATTATCCACAGTTTCTTTAATAGCTTCCTCTTCTAAATTCTTCAGAACCTCAAAACCTACGGTACCTCCTTGAGACAAATAATCGTAGTCCATTCTGCCAGCTTCTTTAGCTATAGGTACGAAGAAAAAAGATGTCCGTGGGATTACTTGACGCAGTAAACTACCTTCAGTGTTAGCGAAGATCCTTTCTAAAGTTGCGTCTGAATATCTTACGGTTGTGTTTACTATCCTCTTATCGTAACTTGTAGCATCCTTGTAAATTCTTCGAACATGTTCTAACTTCTCTTCTATTTCTACTTCAGAGGGCTTAATTTTCACAGCTACCTCTTTATCCAGCTTCCAAGGTTTCATCTCTTGCAGTTTTACAGCTTTCTTACGGGTGGGCTGGAACAACGCAAGCTTTTTAGCAGCTTCTTTGATGTTTTCGCTGGAGAAATCATTAACACTTATTTCTCTCCACAGCCCTGATTTGTATACTCTCAGAACAACGCCCTTTATAGCCGCTGGTGTAGAAACTCGTTCTTCAACGTTGTCTTTCCTTATCGAGATTCCTTCAATACTATCATAAAGAACATCTGCGTATTCAGCATTTTTTTCCAGTATATAAACGGTTTTAACTAAAAGGTCTTTGATTTCTTCGGATGCAACATTTGAAGTCATAAAATCTCAAATACACTATAAATGATATAAAGCTTGTTGTATCGAAAAAATCGTGAGCTTGTCTTGGTGGGCCGGGCCGGATTTGAACCAGCGACCTTCTGCACGTCAAGCAGATGTCCTACCAGGCTAGACGACCGGCCCTTTTTTACCTATTTGTTTTTTGTTTATAGTTATTTAAGTTTGGTCTTGTAGGCGTTTTCTATTCATATTTTCGCTTTGGAAATATCCTTGAAATAGGTTGTGGCTAGAAGGGAAAATTGGTTAAAGGGAGGAAAGGGAGAAGGTGTGCAAGAACGATGTACAAAGTTTTGTAGTTTTCAGTGTTTTCAACGCAATGGTGTTTGCTCCATTTAAAGATGGAAGATGGGAGCCTCAGCCACCGGAGCGCCTGCACCGCCGAAAGTTCGTTTGATCTTCATTTTTTGATTTTTAAAAAGTTGAAATTATGTTGTTTACAGTTTTGTTTGGAAAAAGTTTTGGGATGTGGAGCGGTTGTTGCTGGAGGGGAGCAAGGAAGGATAATAGAAGAACCCCCTTCCAGCTTAAAACGGTCTTCCCCTTTTCTCCCTTCTCCGTCTAGGTTTAAGCTTCACCTCGTAATAAAGGGGTTGTTTCACGAATGGATATATAGTTAGGTGAAAAATATCTTTGCATTCATGTATTTACGTGTTCGAAACTTGACTTTTAAGAAGCCCAACCACATATTTCTTGATGAAAGTTGTTTGAAGAACTCGCCCTGTCTGCGACTCAACTGCTGTTAGTTCTCTTCTGGACAGTCATTTTATTCATCATGCTTTGGGGAGTCTTGTGGGTGCGAGTGCTTAAGGAAACCCGCGTAAAAGAAACGTAAAAACTAAGCAACATACAAACTTAGAGTTTCTTTCCCACCAAACATTCCGGGAGTTTATAATCATTAACAACAGGCAAAATGCTTAATAGTTTTCCCTTAACGTTAAGGTTCTCGGGCGGGTAGATCAGCTTGGAATGATCGCGACGTTGGCATCGTCGAGGACGCGGGTTCAAATCCCGCCCCGTCCACATTAC
>JAYEKF010000123.1:0-20445 GCA_034660895.1 Thermoproteota archaeon
AACTACGTAAACTTTACATACCCCATAATATACGGCAACATTACATACGGTGCTTTGAACACGACCTTATACTGGGATAAAAAGACCGGAATCATGTGCGAAGAAATCATGTCGTACACGCAGAACATGACGCATTATTACATTAATATGTCAATGGTATACAGAATGACAGCAACTAACATGTGGCCAGCTGTTTTCACCACCCAAGATGGATATACGTTCAACGTTGTCATGACAAGCAACTCAACCATATCAAATTTCAACTTCAACGAGTCGCTAAAGAAAATTAGTTTCAACGTAACGGGACCTGCAGGCAAGGCAGGTCATTGTAATGTTACAATTTCTGACGATTTACTTTGGGGACAGTTTTCAGTGTATAAAGACGACAATCTCCTAACAAAGAATGAAAACTACACTCAAACATACAACGGCACCCACTACACTTTCTACATTACTTACAGCTATAGCGCCCATTCGATCGAAATCAAAGGCACTGAAGCAGTACCAGAGTTTCCCACATACTTCTCAATGGTACTTATGCTCATCGTGCTTACGTCTGCTATAACCATCTACAAACGCGTGCAGGCAAACCATCCGTATGTGCCGTAATCTTAAAAAAGAAGTCTTTGTGGCTAGAGTGCTGTAGATATTAGAATGATTTTGCCAGTTTTTCCTTTACTTTTTTTATCTTCTTCTCCAGCTCCTCAGTCTTCTTCTCATTTCCTAATTTGTTGTAGCAGTCGCGGGCGTATTCCAATGCGCTAACAGCGAACCTGTCGTATCCCCTCTTAAAGGCGATTTCAGCAGATTTTAGAAATTGTTCCAAAGCTTTTTCATATTTTTTCAGCAGGTAGTTACACTCCCCAGCTTTATACAACATGTAGGAGGCATCAAAAACGTTGCCAACTTTCTTATACAACTCAGCAGACCGGAGAAACTTTTCTACAGCTTTCTTGTATTTTCCCTTGTCGGAAAGTGCTGTTCCTTCTTTGTGGAGTTTTATTGGGTCCTCAGGTTTTTCTTCACCCATGTTTGTCAGACTCGCAGTTTTTACTATCAATTACCACACAAACATTTAGATTTTATCCTTTTCTCGCATACTTATAAAATGAAAGAGTATTTACCATCTGCCTAAAATGCTTTCAGTGAGATGGATGAGCTTTGAATAGAACGCATGTAGAATCCGTCGGGGCTCTTCCAGCGAGAGGCATCTACACACTCGTCATTTTCCTGTCAAAAACCACAAGTTTAAACATCGGGAAATTAGGCGCCCACAATTTTGCAAAGGGATATTACGCTTACACGGGCTCTGCGTTAGGTCCAGCCCCGTCAAGCTTACCCAACCGTGTGTCACGGCACCTCCAGAAAAAGAAAAACGAACGTTGGCACATCGACTATTTACTAGCCGATGAAAACGCAACTGTCAGAGCAGTAATTGCGATACTGACCAGGCAAAGATTGGAGTGCAAACTGAACCGAGCTATAAAAGAAAGCTTAGATGGAAGAATCTTGGTGGACGGGTTTGGTGCCTCAGACTGTAAAGAAAACTGCGGAAGCCACCTCCTTTATTTCGGTGAAAAAAACGTTGAAACAAAAGTTATTTCGCTTTACGCCGAAGAAACGGGCTTTCACCCAACTGTTTTTCACCCAGATGAAAGTAACTGAAACAGCTACTTATCAAAAACGTAAAATGGCGGTTTCAATTCAATACGATAAACGATGTCTATCCTTATAATTCAGCAAGCTACAATCGACGACTTAGAAGAGCTCTACCAAATCGAAAGAGAATGCTTCGCTTTAGAAGCGTTCTCTAAGGAACAACTCACGTACCTTATAAGAAGCCCTAGCTCCATCAGCTTAACGGCGCAGGTAGGCAACAAAATTGCTGGGTTCATTATCGGACTAATCCAAAAACGAGGTAAAACTGAGACAGGACACATATTCACGCTGGATGTTGCGGTGAAGCACCGAAGGCGAGGAGTGGGACAAAAACTTCTTGAAGAGTTTGAACGAATCCTCAAAGAAAGAAATGTCACAAGTTGTTACTTAGAGGTTCGGGCAGAGAATGCTGCAGCATTAAAGCTATACCGCAAAAACAGATATGTGGAAGTGGAGCAACTTAAAAACTACTATGACCATAGGATTAACGGAATTCGACTGAAAAAGACGCTGTAAACGAGAAACTCGTTACCTTCACATTTAATAGACAAAATTGCTATTTCATGTATTCACATTAGAGATGAAGACATGCCTGAAATCCTGCGAGGAATCATCGTAAGTTACCGAGTTGGCCGCAAAACCCAAAAACCAAAAGAATGCCTCATCAGCTTCCCAAATCTGCAATCACCCAGTGAAGCTGCAAGGCTTATAGGGCGGAAGGTGGCGTGGCCAGCTGGAAAACGTAAGATTGTGGGAAAAATTGTAGCTTTACATGGGAAGAAGGGACTGGTGAGAGCTCGTTTCAGGAAGGGTGTGCCAGGACAAGCAATTGGTACACCTGTGGAAATAATCGGATAAACTCTTACGAAACGTTGAAGTGAGTTAAGGAGTTCGTTTGGGCGGGCAATTCGTTTAAGAAATCCTGCAACTGTAAAATTGGAACAATTGGCACACTGTTGTAGAATTTAAAGGGAGCAGCAACTAAGGATAAAACAACGGGAACCAGTTTCACACGTTTCCATTCAGCCACTCCAATGTTATTGGATAAAAAGTGGAAGCCATCCGCCAAATTTCGGGCTCTCTGAATCTGTGCTTGTACTGTTTTTATGATTGCAGCTCGGCTCCAACCGCGATGCCAGTGTTTACAGTCCACGCACACGATTAAGGGTTTTTTACAGCCTAATATGTCGATTTCCCATCTCCTTCCAGCCCACTTGAACCGAAAATGTTTCTCTACCCTATACTGGTTGATTTTGAATGCCACTACCGCAAGATTTTCAAATTCATTCCATGCCAGAAACTTGCAGACCCTTTCAAGGTCAGCACCTGAATTGATAGCTTGAATCGCCATTCTGACACGTTGATTTAATGTTGCTTTAACCAGTTTCTCTTTCAAAGAAACGAGGCCAAGCTGGACAAATCTTTCAAGCATCTCTTCCGTTAGTTTATGTGGCACCCTAGCGTCTTTGCAAATTAAAATCCTCTGCACCGGGCCATCTTTAGTTAGTTTTAGAATGGAGATGAGAAGCTCCTTTTCAACCGCCAACGCTTCTTCAACACTTATGTAAGTTTCACGTAGTTTTCCAGTCTCTTCGCCTCCTCCGAAAGCCCCAGTCTTTGCATAGTCTTTTTTGTGGGCAACCCTCTGTTATCCCATCCTCGTTTACGGTAGTAAACTTGTAATAGGGAATCATATTTGTTTCTGTTCAGCACAGATCCCTTAAGTGGACCCTTACTGGTAGGTTCATCAAACCATCTAGCAGGCGGATGATCCATAAGTCTACTCCACTCGGCACCAAACTCCCGCGCCCAGAACGACCGTATAAGGCTGTAGAATCTGTCTCCAGCGGTGTAAAACTCTTCTAAAGATATTTTTACCCCCGTCGCTGCATGAATAAACTTAGGGTACCACTCAAGACCGAAGGCAAGTTCAATCCAAGGAAGTCTGCAGACAACTAGGCTCTCGAACATTCCACCCCTTATCCTTTGAAATTCAATAACCTTATCAGCTTTCGCTTCGTTGTACTCCCTTCTCATTCCACTGGAAACTTCCCAAGAGATCACCCAAGCATCTTTGTGGTGAGCCCCTATAGGTGAAGTGCCGTAAGAAAGCGCCATGCCTGGGCAAAGGTGACAGTCATAAGCGGAAATTTCCAATCCTTTAACCTGCATAGCCCACTTAGCTGACTCTCCTCCAATTTTTTCAGCTGCTCTTTTTACACCTTCTGCAAGCAAGTCTCCAATTCCACGTCGATAAGTGATATCTTCAACTAACGCCTTTGCGTCTTCGTAGTCGCCCCACGTTACATTCTTGTCTATCAGTCCCTTCTCAGAAGCTTCCATAGCGAAGGCTATGCTGCTGCCGAGGCTTATGGCGTCTAATCCCATTTCATCAGCCATCCGGTTAAGCGTCGCCACTTTCTTTAGATTGCCTAAACCAATGTTGGAGCCAAGCATGGCTATGTTCTCGTAATCTAACTCTGATTTTTTTCCTTCAAAATCGTCTATTATATTACCGCAAGTCATATTGCAGTTTGGACAGCCCCTCTGGCTAGTCTTTAGTTTTTCCATAGTTGCGCCGCTGAGGGCGTCTGCGTCCTCGAAGACTCCTTCCCTGAAGTTATAGGTGGGCAAAGTGCTGTTTTCGTTGCACCATTCAAGAACTGCTAAAGTTCCCTGTCTAATCCAAAAATCGTAGTTGTCACTGTCCAATATTGATCTATACGCGTCTTTCGCCAAACTCCTCAGTTTCCCCTCATCTGCGACTGGTATTTCTTTTGCGCCGTGAACTACGATGGCTTTAAGGTTCTTTGAACCCATAATCGCTCCAATTCCTGGTCTTCCACCCGCGCGTCCCCGCTGAGAAATAATTGTGGCGAAGCGTACAAGATTTTCTCCAGATGGACCTATGAGAAGAATGCCTACGCGTTTTCCAAACATTTCTTGGAGTTGTTTCTCGGCTTCGAAGCAGTCAAGACCCCAAAGGTCTCCAGCCTTTCGAATCTCAGTTTTATCGTCCTCCACAAGCAGGTAGCTGGGACTTTTCGCTTTTCCCATTAAGACGAGACCGTCGTATCCAGCTTTTCTTAGGTTTACAGCAGCTCGGGAGCCGATGTTTCCATCGCCGTATCCGCCGGTGAGAGGGCTCTTGGATGCCACAACCAGCTTTCCACTGCTTGGTAGGGGCAATCCTGTTAAGGGGCCAGCTGCTATGATAAGTAAGTTTTTTGAAGAAAAGGGGTCAATTCCTGGTTTCAATTCGTCCCATAAAATTTTGGTTGCGAAGCCTCTGCCACCTATAAACTTCTCTGCAAATTCTCTGGAATACTTCTGTGCTACCGTTTTTCCTTTTGTGAGGTCAACCCTTAGAAGACGTCTGTTCCATCCTGCCATAAGCTACACCTCTCGAAGCATATTACCGGTGTAAAGCAATAAAATTTTCTAAACTTTACAGTCACTCAACTTCAGCTTTGATGGAAAGAACAAAAAAGAATGTATGCGCACACGTCTTTAAATTAATAACCATCTTAATGGCATTACATAAAAAAAGAGGTTGTTATATGCTGAAACCTTACATGTCTCAGACATCTAAATCTCAAAAACTGTATGAACGAGCGAAAAGAGTTCTCCCAGCCGGTGTTTCCTACATTATTCGACATTTCAATCCATATCCCTTCTACACCGCAAAGGCGAAAGGAAGCAAACTGGTAGATGAAGATGGAAATGAATACATCGACTTTTGGATTGGACACACAGCTCTCATTTTGGGGCACAGCCCGCCACCAGTAATTGAAGCAGTTAAGCATCAAATTGAACATGGCACTCATTATGGAACAAGCCACAAGCTGGAAATTGCCTTAGCTGAACAAGTAGTGAAAATGGTTCCCTGCGCGGATATGGTGCGCTTCACCAACTCCGGAACCGAAGCCAATATGTACGCCATGAGGCTGGCGCGTACCTACACCGGTCGAGATACGATTGTGAAGTTTGAGGGTGGATGGCATGGCGGCTACGACGCGTTACATGTCGCTGTGAGTGCACCTTTGGATGTTCCCCAATCCGCTGGGTTAACGGAAGGAAGCCTAAAGGACACGATTGTGGCACCTTACAACGACATGGAAGGCGTAAGAGAAAAAGTGGGAAACAAGGAAATCGCCGCGGTGGTCATCGAGCCCGTGCTTGGAGCGGGAGGAGCTATCCCCGCTGAAAAAGCGTTTCTCCAGGAATTAAGAGAATTTTGTACCGAACAAGGTGCACTTCTAATATTTGATGAAGTGATCACCGGCTTCAGATTGGCGCCTGGTGGTGGTCAACAATTTTACGGCGTTATCCCAGACATTACGGTGCTCGGAAAAATTTTAGGCGGAGGCTTTCCCGTCGGCGCTTTTGTTGGTAGAAAAGACATAATGGAACGAGTGGATGCCCTCACGTACGAACGGCCGAAGTTTTCATTTCACGGTGGAACTTTCTGCGCTAACCCTGTTACTATGACCGCTGGCTTAGTAACACTGAAAATTTTGGAAGACGGAAAACTAATAAATCAACTGAATCAGAGGGGTGAGAAAATTCGGGAGGAGCTTCGAAATATTTTTGGAGGGGAAAATGTTGACGTTCAAGTTACTGGAGCTGGTTCGCTTTTCAACACGCATTTCACTAAGGAAAAAGTGAAAGATGTTCGTGGGGTTTTTAACGCGGATAGGCAAAGACTCTTTGATTATCACATACACCTTATTGCCAACGGGGTGTTTTTCTTACCGACTAAAACTGGTGCATTAAGTACAGTGCATTCTGATGAGGATATTCAAAAGTTTTTGATGGAAGCTGAAAACTACGTTAAATCTCTCCCAACTACGTAGAGTGTTTACTTGGGCTTTCTAAAGTATAACCGATTGTCCTTTTCACAGACGTGTTCAAACCCAACCTCAAGCAGCTTCTTTATCTCATATTCGTTGGATGCAACGCGCACGGTGAAGTTGTCCGCTGTCTTCTTGAATAGGGTGTTTTCCAGTTAATCATTCTATCCCTGGCGCGAATGGTGTTGTTGTAGAGAGCAAACACGGGAACATCGTCTATTCAGGCGACCTGAGATTACATGGAAGAGAAGGCGCGCTAACCGAGAAATTCGTTGAAAAAGCCTGCAGCTACGATCCAAGGTTGCTTATCATCGAAGGAACCAACATAACAGACGCCCCCCATGGCATGTGAAGAAGACGTACAAGAAAGTCTGCAGCGAATCATAGAGGTAACACCTGGTTTGGTAATAGCCGGATTCTACGTAACGGACTGTTGTAGACTGGGGACTTTCATCAAGGCCACCGAAAACACAGAGAGAATACTGACCATTTCAATGAAGCAAGCCTATCCCCTTCATAGACTAAACCAAGTCTGCACCCCACATATACCAATCAACAGCCAAAACATGGCAATTTATAAGAAACAAAAACTTAAGCAAAAATAACCCATTTTTCTCTAAGTTTTTCCGTGAACATTTATCTGTTATTAGGCTTATGCTTTTTGTGTATTCCAAAAAAGCTATGCGTAGGGTTTCGCTTTCGCTCTGCCTAAGCTTTTCGCATATTCTGTCAAGTAGTTCTTTCTGTTGGGGGGGCTCAAAACTCGGCAAGGCAAATAAACATTCTACAGTTGGATTGAGGGGTCGGCTATAAACTGTTATTGAGTCCTTGTTTTCTCTTCTCACTTGCGAGCTATGGTTTTGGCTGCTTCTAATATCTGCTTAGCTTGTTCATTCTTGAGCTTATGTCTTTTCTCGCCAAGTTCTTTTATGGCTGCCTCAACATCGGAGATTTGGATGAATCCTCTTCTCAAGCTTTCTAATAGCACCGTCCAAGTGTTCCAAGTTTTGAGCCCATACATTCTTGCCAGGTCTGAGAGAGCCTTCTCGTCAACAAGAATTTCGGCGCTTTTCTCTTTTGCAAGCAGAAGTGTTTCAGCGTCAGCCTTTGAAATGTTTTCGCCTTCCGCCAATCTTTTAGAGGCTAAAGCCACTTTCCTTGAAACGTCTTCAACTATAATCCATCCCTCTTTCACCGCGTTTCCTATGACTTGAGCGTCTGGATGACCCAGCTTAATTCCTTCGTCGTATACCTCCTTCTTAACCTTAGAAGTGACCCCTACCTGGTTGAAAAGCTTCTTGATAAGGTGTAGCTTGTTTATTTGGGCTAAATGAATTAGGGGTCCAGCATCCGAAACGACTTCTGGCAAGGCTTAAGCTCCATATCTTGCCCTCAAATATTCCTTTACGCTCTCAGAATCCCAGTTAACGGAAACGCCTTCCCTCTCCAATATCTCAAGAAACTCGCGCAGGGAAATTCCCAATATTTCAGCTGCTCTTCCAGCGGTTAATTTGCCCCTCTGATAATTATCAACAACTCTCCTGCGCAACCCGTCCTCTATAAACTCCTTAATCAAGGTTGAACGGTCAACATCCTCAAGAACCCTAACGGCTTCCACCCTTTCCAAGTCACGCTTGGATAAGCGGACAGTAACAACAACACTTTTTCCCATCACGTTTTCCCCTAAACAAAAAAGAATACATTGTAATACATAAGTCTTCTGTCTTAAACAATCACTTCGCTAAACCTAAAAAGACCCGCATGCCATAACCGTTTTCAGTGAATGGAAAAACTCAAATTTCTCTAAGTTTTTCCGTGCACCTTTTCTGTTATTAGGCTTATGCTTTTTGCGTATAGGCAAAGTCGTGTTCACTATACCCTACGTGGGATACTTGGGGCATTTCGTGAGAACCCCAATAGGGTTCACCCTGCTAATTGTGACCCCCGCCATCCTAATAATCCTCATGGAAATAAGAAACATAATAAAAGAACTAAAAACAGAACGAGAGGACCCCATAAAGTGGAAAGGCTGTTGATGCTATATAGACCGGGCGCAGCTACCAGGAAATCGCTGAAGTCTTAGGGCGGTCCATAGGGTCTGTAGATAGTAAACTGAAAAGACTTAAGAAAAAACTGGGGAAACGACCACTCCTACGAACGGAAAATGTTCTTGTAGTAAAGGCGGAGGGGGCCGGTATCAGCCTAATCGGCTTGCCCAATCACTAACTCAGCTGCGGAAGCTAATTCGTCCGCAACGGCGATGTGTTTCACCTTCAAAACGTACTCAAATAAATCTTTTTTTCCTCTGTAGTCTAAAATTGGGCGGATGCCAGCTGTTCCTAGGGCGATGTTTACTTCACCTCGCCGTAATGGACGTCCATGCGTGTCAGAGATGACAACCGCAACGTCCTTTCCAGTTAACTTCTTTATCTTTTTTCTGATTTTCCGCGCTGACTGATCTGAATTGTCTGGTAGCAAAGCCACGTTTTGTTCGCCGGGGACATTGGAGTGGTCAACCCCTGAGTTGGCGCAAACAAGTCCATGTTCTGTTTCGGTTATTAATTTTCCGTTTCCCATGCGAATAATGCTTTTAGACTGTTGGAGAACGGTTTCAATTAGAGCGGGGTCTTTATGGAATTGTTGAGCGAAATGTTTAGCGAATTCGCTGGGTGTAACATCATCAAGGTTGGTTGTTTTTCCTTCAGCTCGTGACACAATTTTGTGTGCGACAATTATGATGTCTCTGTTTTTGACGGGCGTTTCCTGTTTTTCTGCTGCGTCACAAATCATTTCCGCTATGTCATCTCCTTCCTTTATGAGGGGTAAGCCTTTCACCGGGATTATTTGAATGGAGGGCATTTCTTTCACATTGTTGTTTTTTTAAGGATAGATTCCGCTTTTTTCAAGTCCTCCAGCGTGTTCACATTAAGGAAGGTTAACAGTTTTTGGTCGATTTGTCGAAGAACCAACGTTGAAACGTAGCGTACATTAGGTAAGTGTGCAATCATCGATTGCAAGTCTAGTTTCTCCTCTTCGAAACTGGTTTTCGACGCTTCGAAGGCCGATTTTGTGTGGTAGGCTGCTTGTAGAGGTTCAATGAAGCCGTTTGGCCAACGGGGGATAGCAGCGGCTTTCTTGATGCACGCTTGTAATAGAAGCGAGGCGATTTCAGGAGAGATGAAGGGTGTGTCGCAGGGAAGCAATAGTGAATAGTCGCCGTGTGCGTGCTTGAAACCAGTCAACGCTCCAACGAGAGGACTTTGTGCTTCACATTCGTCCATAACTACCCTCGCCCTATTTTTCACTGTATTCACAATTTTCTCTTTTTGAACATCCGAACCAACAACCACAACCTTTTCATTCACAATTTTGGACACTTGGTCTAATACATGAAGTATAATAGGCTTCCCAGCGAGCGATACTAGTCCCTTTTCTCCACCAAGCCTTTGGGAAACACCACCAGCGAGAATCACAGCCGATTTCTTCAAGGATACAAGACTCCATCATCCAACGTATAGCATAAAACTAAATCGTTTCTCCCACCTTTATCCCTTTCTTCCTCTCTCTGATCGTTGCTTCATTCGTCTCTGTCTTCTCCTCTCTAATAGACCAAAAAGGGCGTCAAAACTCATCTGAAACAGGGTTAAACAGAACCGAAACAAACACAGCTCAACCAAAACAGCCAAAAACCCCAACCACCGCCGCACAAAACCGTCCTCTCTAGGGATAAAACAAAAATTTCGCACACTTACCTCTTCAATTCGCAAAGAACAAAACGAACAATTTCATCCGCTATGTTTATCTCAGTAACGGATTGAAGCCCCCTCCATCCAGGCTGACTGTTCAACTCAACAACCATCGGAACATCGCCCCTCTCCAACACATCCACACCAGCGACTTTACAACCGACAACGTCACACGCTGTCACCGCAAGGTCTTCCAGTTGTCCGCTGAGCTTGAGAGGAACCGGCCTCGCGCCCTGACTCACATTTGTTTTCCAACCTTTCGCCACACGGCGCATAGCAGCAACCACTCGACCGCCCACAACAAACGCCCGTATGTCAGAAACCCCGTGAGGAACGTACTCCTGAAGATAAATTACCCCATGATAAAGGGAAATTGCTCGAAAAATTCTTGCGGCAACATCTGCGTCGGAGATTCTGGTAGATCCAATTCCCCTTGACCCAAACAAAGGCTTCACAACCACATCGCCGCCGAGTTCATAGAAAGCTTTTAACGCCTCCTTATGGCTTTCCGTCACAGCTGTCCTTGGAACAGGCAACCCTGCTTCCTCCAAAAAGGTTAAGGCGTAATATTTATCCACAGACCTTTCAATGGACGATGGTGGGTTAACAATTAACACGCCCAGCCGTTCCAACCGATGGAGAGCATCTATTCTAAAAATGATTTCCTCCAGAGAACCAGGAGGAATCGGACGTACAATTAAGGCGGACAAATCTTCAAGAACATTAACTTCGCCTACTGAGTTTTCTGGTTTATATCCAACTCGAGCAACAAGTTTTTGGAAGGAAAAACAGATGGGTTTGACATTTTGTCTAACCATTGCTTCCCGAAGTTGTGTGGAAGTCCAACTATTTTTGTTCTTTGTGACAATTCCCATTTTCATGTAAGTTCTCCTCAACAGTAACCTTGGCATACTGAAAATTAAAATATGTTTTTCTTTAAACTTTCACGCTTGGTTGTGCTCATAACATTTCATTTTATTTGCGCTTTCGAACGTAAACAACCGCAACTACAACAAGAGCAACAGCCCCGCCGACGACATAAAATTTGTATCGGTTTATCCACGTGTCATTCACAGTAAAGCTTTTCAAATCGCTAGATGAAGATTGGTATTGTAGGTTATCACTCTCCAATTTTGCTTGAACACGCCAAAAGCCAATCGAATCCGGCTGAAAATCCGCGGTAAAAGTTCCGTTGGGTTTTACATTTACGTATCTTTCAACAATCGACCCGTTGGGTCTCACGAAAATTAACGTAATTAACATGTTCTTCATAACAGGCTCAACAAACCCAGTTACCGAAACGTTCTCTCCAACGGTTACTTCTTCTCTACTTATATCGCAAGTTACTGATGTTGGACTTTTCTCTACAGTAAAATTTTTGTAGACGCTGGATGCGCCGAAACAAGTTTCGTTGCCAAGCCAACTTGCAAGCACAGTCCATAATCCAGTCCTGTTAGGCTTGTATACATCCATGAAGAATCCACTGGAGTTTGCAGATGCCAGTCTAGACACTGTCGTATTGTCGCAGACGTAGTTCAGCGTTACAACTGCCCCGCCGTGAGTGATTAAGCCGCTCACTGTCAAGTTTTCACCCAAGTAAATTGTAGAAGCAGACAAAGAACACGACAAATTAGTTGGATGTTTCACTGTGAAGTTGCTCTGCACTTCTATGCTGTTCTCCACGGTGTCCCACGCCACTATTCTATATTGAACTGTGGTTCCTGCGAGTTGCTGAGGTATCGTTCCTACATATGTCTGGTTCGAGGCTGATGCCATCCCAATCGAATTCCATGTTGTCCATCCGTCCGTTGTGTAATTTAACACAGCTCTTTCCACCTCTGATGTATTGTCTTCAGCGAACATGGTTATCGTTGTGTCGTTTTTAGGAGGCACTGTTTTGGGAGGGTTCAGAATCTTTAGTGTTGGGTTTTCAAAATCTGTTTTAATCCGGAAGTTGACATCGCCAGCTCCGTGTTCAGCTATCAAAACAAGATGATAAAGAATATTTCCTTCATAGGGGGAACTGTAATTAATCAACATGTCTTCTCCCGGATACTCACAGCTCGCCATGGCGTCGGTATGCCGGAATCCTCTACTGTTTAAGTTGTATCCACCATAAGGTGTAGGTGTACGTGATAAAAGCTCACCGTAGAGGCCGGGTTCCCAAGCCAACGGTACATCATTTAATAGAACACTAATTTTCTTTGAAGGATTTGCCATAAGATACAGGCGAGCTTCGTACATGTCGAGTGTGTCTGGCACTTCAATCTGCACTTCCACGCGTTCGCTTGTAGTGTAAAACTCATATGCCCAGCTTGTGTTCTCCACGGGCTGGTCGTTCACTTTGCCATGAAGATAACGTTTGTGCCACCGGTTACATTGGAGATGTTCAATTAGCATAAACGTGGCTGATTTTGCACCTTGGCTCTCACGTGGGTCGTTCTTTATGAGGAAACTGTAGTTCCCTGTGTGTTTCGGTGTGAAAAATGGTTGATCTACTGTAGTTCCTAAATGTTCTGGCAGTCCAGCTGCCTCAGTGTGGTATGAAACTTGTTCGCCTACAGGGTTGTAGACGAAGATGTCATAATCCGTTTTATTGTGATAAGGGTTATAATCAACCCATTCTCCGTAGCAGTATACGTGGTAAGTGTGATTTTCTTCCAAAGTGTAAACGTATGTCTCGTTGGCGCCGATAGGAATCTGAGAGGCATTTATCTTCACCGGATAAACTGGTTTAGTTACGTACGTCCATCGTTCAACGTTGTATGGAACTTCAGGTAACCCTAAAACAGTTATCACAGGCGACACCCCATTCATCATATAAAAGATTAAAGTAAGCAACAAGAAACTTAGTGTTCTAATGGATTTCCTACGCAACTATAGTTTCCTTCCGGTACACGTCATGTGTTTTAAGTCAAACCTATCTATGTTGAAAAGACGTTCGACGTGGTAAAAACGGTTATGAATAGAAACTCCTTATTTCAAATGCGTACGCTAGAAAGGAAGTTTAGGAAAACATAAAAAATGTTGTGAGACTTCGATGGCGTATAGAGAAACCTTTATATCTTGTGTCGTATCTATTAATAAATTAGATGTGTCCAGAAAAAAGACATGTTGTATACAAGTGTAACAGAAAAACTGTACAACAAAACCACACAAAACTGTGAAAAAAATGAGATGCCCTTACTTATCTGACTCCTCCAAAAAAGTCTGCATAAAAATGCTAGAGAAAAATCTAGACGGTGAAGTATCCGATTTCGACATCCGACACTTTTGCGACGGAAACCCCATCTACTGCTATTACTTCCGCCTACCAGCCATAAAGGCAGCCATGAAAAATAAGAACCCAACCAAACTCAAATCAGCTTCTTTAAAGCCAGAAATTCCAGCCACCGCTCCATTACCAACCGGGGTGGCCGCTAAACTAAACAATGATCTCAAACCCAAGCGGGAGCAACTTTAGAACTTGCGGATACAGGGCACAAGCTGTCTAGCGTTCTCCACTTTTTCCGAGAGATCCACCTCAAGATAGGCTGCACAATCATTGTGGTAGGGCGGCCCCTTCCTCGAAAATAACGTCAATATTTTTCCGGCGTGGTTTATCTTGAATCCTTCTTTGCATGGTTCATGCCCTCGAATCAAAACATTAGTATCCGACATTTTCAGAATTCTGTCGGTAACATGTTTGCCAAAGAGTTTACCAGCGCCGCGTGGAGAAGCACAAGTTTCCTTTATCGCTTCTGTTGGGTCGCTCCAGAGTATTTCTTCCAAAAAAGTTTCCACTGGATGTGTCTTATGAGCGTAAGCCAAATCATCTAGGCTGGAAACTCCGCTGGAAACACCGCCATGAACCATTAAATACTGTTCCTTCACCACCACCGCGTTGTATAATTGATTGAAGAGTTCACGCAACTTAGCGTAGAGCGCTGAGTCGTTTTCGCCGAATTTTCTGCGCAACTGCATAGGCAGATCGTGTGGATACGCAAGGAGGTCATCAGGGCCTTCATGGTTCCCCCTCATCAAAACCACACGTTCAGAAAACAAACTCTTCAACTTTAAAATAACATAATAGACTTCCGCTGAGTAGTCGCCGCGGTCGCCGTAGTCTCCAAGAAAAACAATAACTGTTTCTTCGTTTTTACGAACCTTGTCTACGAAGTTCGCTTCTTTCAAGATGTGCAAGAGACTTTCTAGATCGCCGTGGATATCTCCGACCACAATAGCGGTGCCCACAGGTTCTAGTTCGGCAAGTTTACCAGTGATTTTTATGTTTCCAATCCGCCCATGTTCACAAGTCAACAGTTTAACCACTTCGTTTATGAGGCTGAGGAATTCGTCGCTGCTTGCTTTTCTGGCGTTTTCAGCTAACTGCGAAATTTCTTTCATTTTTGGCAAACTTCACTTGCCTTATTGTTTCTTGTTACACACGCTTAAACGTATCTTAAAGGTGGCTACAGCAGCATTTTTCTCATTTTTGAGTAGCTACTCTTAAATAGTTTACCTTCTTAACGAACTCAGCGTCTCTAAAGCTGTTAAGGTGAAAACATGAGCCGCTTGGATGCAAAACAGACGTCATTTATTGCAATGATGAGCGCTTTAGGCACTGTTCTCTCGGTTATTTCACTAAATGTTGCACCTATATTGAGGGCAGTTTCTGGTGAGGGGGGAGCAGCTTTAGATCTTTCTCACATTGCAACTTTCATAGCAGCTATTTTTGGTGGACCTTACACAGGTGCCATTGTAGGTTTTTTAAGTGGAATTTATTCCGGCTATTACATTGGTTATGTGATGGGTTCACTTGGATTGCTTTCTCTAGCAGGAGTACCTATTGGAAAAGCCGTGACTGGTTTAACAGCGGGTTTGCTCTATAAAAAACTAAGAGTGAACAGCAGCTCTCAACCTTCAACTTTAACGGCCCTTGTAACCCTTCTATCTTATATTCCGGAATGCCTCTACACAATTTTCTATTTTCTGCGTATAGTGTTTTACGTCTATGGGGATGCAATGGAGTTCATGCTTCCCATAGTTATTCCAAAGGCATGGATTGAAATACTTTTCATGAGTTTTCTTATGGGCGCCCTTGTTGGGAACACAGGTTTTAAAGAGTTCATCTTCAGATTCTTTTACTCTCCAAAATTTGAAAGACCGATCAGTGCAAGCGAAAAATAACCGAAAAGCTTCAAAATTATTAATTCTTAAAACCAAAAGATTTCATTAACATTTCAACATTAATTTCCCCAACTTTAAACATGCTTCCAGTCTTAACATTGTTAACCATCACAACGGCGGGTGCAAAAATGTCAGCGTCAATTTTGTGGAAGTCGTAGTTTACTTCTTTAAGTATCTCAATGAAGGTTTTTCCGTAGCTTTTTGAGGTTGCTGAAGACGCTTTATCCAGTAACTCTCCTAGTTTTTCTTCTTTTCCTTCATAGTTTATTGCATAATAAGTCACTCCGCCGTAAAGAATTGCATCATTGGTTCGCCCCATGGCTTCAGCAAATTTAGGATGTACGGGTGCTATGGGCGCGTATCCGCAAGCGTGAACGATTAATTTTGGGTCAAGACCAAGTTTTTCTAGTCTAAGCAGTCCTGTTTCAACTATCCTACCCGAAACTTGCACGCTACCAGCTAAGCTTGATGTAGGCACGAGAAGAATGAACAGGTTGTCTGGTTCGACTTTGCACTCTTTTGAGAATCTGTTCAAAAGAGTTTTATGCGGCTCTTGTTTTGTCTCCAAAACCAGTACAGCTACGTCTGCATCATCTCTATACCCTATTTTTTCGTAAATTTTCTTAGGCTTTAGAGCTAATGCACGAGCCGGACCGGAAGCTAGAGCAAAAATTTTGTCATCTTTGATCTTCCAACCAGCAAACTGTGAACCTAAAATTGCTAGTGCTGGATTGTCAGTGCGGACAAAAATTGATGGAAATTCAATGTTCCCATACTTTTTCGGAAGTATTTCTGTTTTACCGCAGCCGCCGAGACAGATTTCTGTTACAATTCTGCCTGTTTGAAATCCTCCTTTCGCTTTTATCCCACAGTCAATTAGAGTTGTACCCGTCTTTGTTTTTTTCACCGTCACACCGTATTGTTCATGTTCACCGCAAAGTGTTTTTACAAGTTTGAATGCCAAACGGTTTATGCTTACCTTTCGTTGCCACAACAGCCTCATCTTCTACAGATATTTTTCATAAAAGCTTAAATGCACATTTTTATTTTTTGACACGTACAGTTTTCCGTTCCCGCCTTCAGTTAAGTCGCCGACAAATCGATAGAAAGGGCCTTCAACTGTTTCTCCGTCTATTTTCACTTTAGGTCTAATTTCATCGATGGTGAAGGTGGGAAGAACAGACTTTACATAACCGCGTAGAATAATCTTTCCTTTCTTCATACCCGCTCCGGCTCTTCCATCCGAATTTCCTTGAACAAGTATGATACCGTTTCTCATGTGGACGCCTACGAATTGTCCAGCGTTTCCGTGCACTTTGATTAGTCCTTTTCGCATGCAGTATCCAATTTCGTTTCCAACGTTTCCATGTATAATGATTGTTCCGCCTTGCATTCCCCTTGTGCTTCCGCGATAGGCTGCTCCTACATAGTCTCCCGCATTTCCTTGAATCTGAATGGTTCCTCCCTTCATCATGCATCCAGCCCATGAATCCGTGTTGCCTGCGACTATGATTTTTCCCCCTTTCATTTCCTCGCCTAGATGCATGCCTACGTCTCCTTGAATTAAGATCTCGCCAGCAGACATGCCTGCTCCGATTCTCTTCACTTTTTGAACGTTGCCGCTTAGACAGATATTTGTCTTCTGAGGTGTTCTGTCACTTTGACCTTTTATGTGGAAAAGCGCGCTGAGAGTTCTCCTCCGGTTTCCCTCCCAAACTTTCAACTTAGCGATTTCTTTGAGTGATTTGCCTGCGAAGACGTTTGGGGTAACGCATTCAGCGTTTATTGGAGCCTTAAACAGATGTTTTGGGCTTAACTTCACAACCATCTTTTACACATCCGCCTCTACGGGGATGGGAGCAGAAACTCGGAGGTGGCGCTTCGGAACAGAGTAGTTTTCGTATTTCACGGTGTAGTATTCGCTAAATCTTCGTTGGAGAGTTGGAGTGATTTCCATGATGGAAGGCGAAGCTTTCACATTTATCCAGAAGGTTTTGCCATAAATTGAGTTCACAACCTCTCCGTTTTTCACCACGATTTCCCCGTTTTTGATGGTGTAAGCGGTGTTCTGGAAAGCTTTTTGAACAGTTTTAGGCTTTTTGGAAAAGTTGAGTTGTTCAGGATTAAGGTTGTAAACAGCGATGTCGGCGTCAGCGCCAACTCCCAAATGTCCTTTCTGTTTTAAACCTAGCGCCTTCGCTTGTCCAGCACGGGTTACTATCGCCACCTCATAAGGGCTGTACTCCCTACCAATGGTTGTAAGCGCGGTTTTGCGTCTCGCCTTTCTACTCATTTTTTCCATAACTGTCTTTCTTGCCTTCTGACTCATCAACCAAGAAACAATCTTTGGATAGGTAGTAAACGGTGCTGCGTTCGGATGGTCTGTTGTTAGGTAGATTTTCCATGGGTCTTCGATGAGGAGGGCGAGTTCCAGACCGATCGACCACTGCATAGCATGCACAAAACTTTTGCGTCTATAATGGAATGGTACGATGCCTCCGCTTGTTTCGGTTTCTACGTCATGATTCATCCATTTATTTCCGCTAAGCTGATAGAGAATAAACTGAAACGGCCCGTCAGCAGTCATAGTGGTGGTGTCGGTGAACACCACCTGTCCCATATCGAGGGTTACATGATTGTGATGGTTAACGTATTTAGCGATTTCCTCAGCTCCAGACCCAAAATTCCTCCAGTCTTCTCCAGCGAAGGCGCTGAATTGCATATGCGTGATGTGAATGACCGGTTTATACCCGTTTGCTAGGTCTTCTACACACTTCATTGTTTCTAACGCTGTGACGTAGTTGCCGGGTTTTCCAAGGTTGTTAGTGTGAACATGTATGGTATGCGGCAAGTTAAGGAGTTTATTCACCTTGCATAACCCGCGGATGATCTCCCGTGGGGTGATATTGAAGTAAGGTATGGGATCGTCGATGCTGTGCACGTTTCCGCCGAAACCCCAAGCTTCTAAGCCTCCAGGATTCACGAGTTTTATGGCGTATCCTTTAGTAGCATTTAACATCCAAGCCACGTAGGAAGCACACTCCTCAATCATATTGTCTCGTAAAAACTCGAGTATAAACCAGCAGTCACCCAGCAAAGGATAAGACGCTTTGTCCACAATGGGAATGTCGTTGAGCTCCTCATGGGTATGCCGAGCTTTCAACGGAGGCATAGCTGGATCCATCACCGTGGTGTAACCCATCTTTGCATAACGGTAGCCTGTGGTAAAAGTGGATGGCACAGAATAACCCACACCAGAACGTGTTACAGCCGTTTTCACCTCCACATCCTTAAAGTGGTCTTCAGGGCGCAGAAGACGAGCGGAGTTAACTTTGGCTCCAGCAATGTGAGCGTGGATGTCAACGCCGCCGGGCATCACAATCATGCCAGACGCGTCAAGCACTTTAGCTT
This sequence comes from Thermoproteota archaeon, assembly GCA_034660895.1. Lineage (GTDB taxonomy): Archaea > Thermoproteota > Bathyarchaeia > Bathyarchaeales > JAYEKF01 > JAYEKF01. Next base: position 18,839 of record JAYEKF010000123.1, read on the forward strand.
TGTTTTCATTCACTTTCTCCACAATTTTTCCATTTCTTACAGCGATGTCCATTCTTTCTCCGTCGATGCAGTTTAAAGGGTCATAGACAAAACCGTTTTTGATAAGTAACTCCGCCAGTTCTACCTTCCCCCAGTCTTCTTAAGTTCGCGAGCCCTACACAGAATTCTCTGCAGTATTTCCACATCGGGTGGACAAGTTTTTGGGTGATTCACAACCTTCTTTAACGGTAATGGTACACCATCCATTCGGTAGGCGGTTCCCTCGGTTTCTATACCTACAAAAGTGGATGGGATCACAACGTCTGCCATCAATGTGGTAGGGGTTACCCGCGGATCAATCACAATCAAAGGATTTTCAACTAATTTTTGAGCTACTTCTCTTGGAAAATGAGACACCGGGTCAGATGCGACAACCAGTCCAGCGTCTGCTTCACCACGAGACAATACATCAATTACCGAGGTTTCACCTGGATTGTAGCGTGGGCAGCCTTCCGAAAAATCAACAGCGTAGGGGTAGCCAGTTTGCCAAGTAAACACTATGTCAGCGCCGGTGACATTAAAGTGTCCCCGCATAGGCATAATCACAAACTTCGTGCGACTGTTTAAGTCTCGAACAAGAGAGAGAGCGGCGTCAACGTTGCGGAGTTTTCCCCTACTCATCGTTAAGCCTACTCCGAAGAAGAGAACGCCAAACTTGCATCCAACCATCACGTCCGCTACGTCTTCCAGAAGCTCTAACGGAACACCTGCAACTTCATCTACGTCAAGATCTTCCTCCCGAACCAGCATACGGAACGCCTGCAAAAGTTCGTAGTCTTTGTTGAGTTCAACCTGAATAAAATAGTCGGCGATTTCGGCGGAGCGAGTTCTACGAACATCCACCACAATAAGTTTTCTTTCCTCACGGAGCATAGTCGGAGGCATATGCTCCGCTGTAGAAGGAGGCGCAGAAACTTCACGCATCAGAAGCCGTTCAGTAACTCTTTCCCGTTTCTTCTCAGCTAATTGACCGCGTAAAAGTGAAACAAGATGGTGCCACGTGCTTTTTTGGAATCTTCCTTCCGAGAATGCTGTGTACCGTTCGATGTGCCTAGGATGAGCCGCCCACGGGTTGCTTCCCCAGTAGATGACTAAGTCAGCTCGGTGCCGTATTTGCCCCAACGTGCAAGTGGACATACCTACGTCTTGGATGCTCAGGATGGATGGACCGTGGCAGACTGAGGAGGTGTTATCAATTACTCCACCTACTTCCTCAGCGAGTTCTAAGCCAACCCGGATGGCTTCGCAACTTGTGGAACTCCAGCCGTATAAAATGGGATGATATGCGTCTACAAGAATCTGCGCACTTTTGCGGATAGCTTCATCCAACGAAGTTTCAACCAGCTCACCATTTTTTCTCACCAGTGGTTTTTTCAGTCGATACCGAGAAAACTCGAGAAATTTTGCTTGACCTACGGCGCATGCGTTGTTGACTTCCGTGACAACGTTATTTTCTACGGTTAATTCGATATCGTCGCATAGACAACCGCAAACTGGACACGCAACACCTGAAATAACCGCCATTTTTTTTATTCTTTCCTAAAGTTTTGTTTGAGCAGCTCCAGCAA
>JAYEKF010000124.1:0-4285 GCA_034660895.1 Thermoproteota archaeon
CAACATATTTGGAGTTCCACCACAACCGTTCAAAAATACTTCTAATCCTCTTCATAAAATTTTGTGCACAAACGTGTAACTTTGCCCAGCAAGAGTTTACTTAAGACACATCGATTTTAATCATCTTCCTCTTCTTCCATGTCCGCTAGGTCTATTTCTGACTCCCAGAGTTCAGTGCATTCAGAGCATAGGCCAGTGGCTCCGCATTGTTCGCAGAGAGGTGCTCCACACATTTCACAATATACGGTGTGGTCTTCTGAAATTTCTTTTCCGCAATCTACACATGTAACCATTCATGCTCACGTTTGTAAACGGCTTTTATTTTTTTAGATTATGTCTTCTTCAAATTCGCATTCTTCGGTCATCTGGTCGTCCCAGCATTCCCAGCAGAGTCCATCGTAGGCTTCGTATTCTTCTTTGCTTATTTCTCGTCCGCAAACTTCGCAATAATACTCCTGTTTTTCTTTGTTTTTGGTCATTGCTGACTGCCTATTCTTGTTCTTTTTTTGTGATTTGTTCGAATTTGTCTCTTAGTCGGTTTTGTTTTGTGTTGACTTCGTCGGCTTTGTTGTATGCGTTTTTGATGTGAATGTATAGCGTACCCCATGAGTTTTCTACTTCTTTGAGGGATGTGGAGAGCTTCCCTAGATTTTTTTGGATTTGTTCTGCTCTTTCTGAGATTTCTGTTGCTTTCAGTCCGACTGATAGGAGGTTTAGGTTTATGGCAAGGGTGGCTGGAGAAACTAGTAGTACATTTTGTGCGGCGGCTTCGGCGACTAGGTTCATTTCGCATTCTGTTATGTATTGGTATACTGCTTCGGAGGGGATGAACCCGAAGGCGAAGGGTGTGGTGCCCTGTTCGGGTTTAACATAGTCTGTTTTGATTTTGTCGATGTGAGTTTCTACGTCGCTGCGGAACTTGGCGCTGAATTTTGTTTTTTGTGTTTCGTCTGTTGTTTCAAGCATTTTTCTGTAGTTTTCTAGTGGAAATTTGGAGTCTATGCACAGTATTCCTTGAGGGGTAATTATGTGGGCGTCTGGTATTTTCCCTATTTGGGGGATGCGTTTTCTTATGTGCACGTATTGGGCGGGTAGAACATCTTTTAGGACTTGTTCGAGTTGGAACTCGCCGTATTCTCCTCGGCCTCGAGTAACTCTAAACAGGTTTTCTAGGCTTTGAGAAGATTCTAGAATGTCATTAGCTCTTTGTTTTATGGCGCCGACGTCTTGGTCTACTCCAAGCTCTTTCCAGCATGTGGCAACCGCTCCTCTAACAATTTCTTGATCTACAGAGATTTTTCCAAGTTTACCAGATAGTTTTAACAAAACAGCTAGTACGACGAGCACGAGCAGAAGCACTAAAACAATCAAAGGTTCGACCATCATGTCCACCAGCTGTGAGTTTTCGGCGTGAAATCTAGTTCAAAAACATATTAACTATTATGAACCAGTACACAGTATTTTGAATGCAGATTCACTATTTAGATTTCTTTCGATAATCTGTTATGTTGCTTGTGCTCTCTTTTCCAAGTTGATTTCTTTTAACGCTATTTTTTAACTATTTGTAGGTATCCCACGTTGCGGAGTTCTTTCATGCGTTGTCGGCGCAATCGTTTACATTTGTCCTGCTGCTACAGCCAGTTGCAGGAACAAAATTCTAGAAATTAGTTCTGTGAGAGCGTTAAATCAGAAACTTACTAGGATAGCTAGGGTTGTTGTGCATCCGAAATATCGGACGGTAGGCGCCGGCGTCAAATTGGTTCATGATTCATTGCCTTTATGCGGAAAACCGTGTGTGGAAATGATTGCGGTTATGGCCCGGTACAACCCGTTTGCGGAGCACGCAGGAATGCACCGAATCTGCGAAACAACACCAGACAAAACAGTTACGGACGCCGTCGCCGCCCTAGAGAAACTAGGGTTCACGCCGTACATGCTCAGCGTTCCACAATATAACAGGCGTGTTTTGAAGGGGAGGACCGCTGGAGTGAAAGGGATCTTAAGGGATTTCCGTTTCCCGTACAATCGGAGAGTCGCCGGTCAACATGGAAATTTCACGATGAAAGATTGGCGGGAATGGTTAGCAACTGCTTCACCCGGAGATTTAGCGAAAGCGTTAGCCCGTCTTGCTCAGCTGGACCAAACAAAAGTCTACTTGTTCTGGAAAAAAGAGCGCGATGTATAGTTGTCCAACCCTTACTTAGAAATGTTGTGTGACAAAAACAAAATTGTGGTTATGCTTCTTTGATTTGTATTGTAAGCGTCTTCGCTTCTGCGTCAAAGCTGATTTCAACGGGTATATCTTGTTTCTTCGGTAGACCACAGGCTTCATAGAGACCGCGCGCGGATTTGCTAAAAGAGGTTAAAAAAAGGTTGAGTGCAGATGCAAGACCAATACCATACTAAGTGTGTCAAGAGCTGATTCAGGTTCTGATGAATTATCGAGTACTGAAAAAAGTGTTAAGTTATCTGTTTTTCGATCCAATCAAATAGTTTATTTGGGGAGTGCGCCTTCTTCCATGGGATGTGGATATAATCTTCTGGTACGCCTTTCGGGTATCTAGTTCTGATGTTATCTTTAAACGGCGTAATTGCTTCCATATCTAGTGCGAAGTCTCTTCCTGTATAGACTACATAAAACCACGTTTGCGCCTTATCTCTTACTCTTAAGGCACGGTTAAACTTGTCCGGACGAATCCAGATGTCGTTTGGCTCTTTTTTCACTATGTACGATCCAGTCACCTCAACAAAGCATAACGCTTTACCGTTAAGGGAAACGGTAATATCTGGTTCCCCCTTTTCGTGTGGAGCCAATTTAACCCATATCTTCTTTCCTGCGCCATAACCTGTAAACTCAACCGATAGTTTGGGGAATTTTTCCCTCAGGAGGTCCCGTACATAAAACTCCCTTTTCATACCTGCCTCCCATTCATCTTTGTATTTTTTCTTCCAGTACTCGTAGTTAATTTCCATTTCATCACGGCTTTCTGAAGAACATTATCAGGTCATGGCAAACCTTCAAATAGTTCGTGTACGCTAGTTCAGCAAAGATGACACCCGACTTCTTTCTGCTTATCTCCCCATGTGCTATCTTAACCGCATACCCACAATCATCGAATCCTATTTCCTCAGCCAAGTTTGCGGCTTTTCTACATATCGGAACATATTTTCCTTCTCTCACCAAGTCGCCTAATAGGACGCACATATACTTTGTGTGTTTAAGAACTCGGTAGCACTCCTTAAACACTTCTCTAAGCATGCCCAAGAACCCTTCAAAGGTCTTAGCTCTCGACAAGTCTGGCAGATTTTCTTCAGCCTTCGTGTATGTAGTTAACTTCCAGTACGGCGGATGAATGAAGATCATGTCGGCATAATCGCTTTCTAGGGGAAGTTTACGAGCATCTTCTTGTATGATGTCTGGCCTCACGGGTTTGATATCGTAACCTATGCATCTCCTATTGAAAACTCGACAAACATCTATGGTTGTACCTGAACCAACCATAGGATCAACAACCAAGTCTCCTTCTTCTGTTAGACGAAGGATACATTGCTCGATGAGTTGGGGAGAGCAGTTGCTAACGAAGTCTCTGTAACCAGCATAATCGTCTCGATACCTGAAGTCCCAAATTGTGTGAAGGATGATGCCTTTGTTCTGGAGTTCTTCCAGTCGGGCAAATTTGGGTTGCATCATCTTGCTTTTCTCAGGAAACCTCTCCAGCCTCTTCCTAACCTGATTCTTGACTGCCTCTAGGCTTTTGCTGGTTGCTTTAATCATCCTCTTCCTCTTTTCAGGGTCTTTAATCCTCGATAGTTCTTCTACATAATCTTTAAGCTCTGGTCTCTCACGAACAGCCCTCTTAACATCCGCAGGTATCGCAGGTTTCTCTACCAGTTTAGGGGCCTCAACGAGGGGCTTCTGAACTCGTTTTTCTTCCCTTCTTAATTTGAAGGGCGTTATGATGGGTAGAGAGGATTCTTTGACAGGGATAATTTTCTCTTCTGCTCTCTTTTCACGAGCCAGCCGCTTTATTTCTTCGGTTTTCTTCCGAGCCTCGCTGATTTTCTTCTTAACTTCTTCACTAATAGGCTTAGGTTTTCCAGCCCTTTCTAATGCCTTCTTGATCTCTTCTTTTGCTTCTCCAGTTGGGATAAGCTTCATAACGTGTTTTACCTGCTTTGCTTGAAGTGCTAAATCATTTAGATCGGCGTCAGGCATTTCATCGTAAAGCTTAAGGAAAATTTCAGTCTGTCTCTTATTGAGGCCATGTTCGATTATTTTTTTAGC
>JAYEKF010000125.1:0-4272 GCA_034660895.1 Thermoproteota archaeon
TGGAGACGCAGAAGCCTCTACATACCCAAGTTGTTCAAGCACTCTAATAGCTTCCTTAACCCTCAAACTTATCTTATCCAACATACATTGAACACCCCATTTTTCCCATTTTTTAGCGGAATGGTTTATAACTTTGATGTGTCAATGATGATGCAAACAGTTGGTTAAGCTCCTCACTTTATAATCTGAGGGAAAACAGCCATGCCTATACGTCAGCCCATTATATGCACATTAGGTCACGTGGACACTGGAAAGACGCTTTTGTTAGATAAGATTAGAAAAACCAGCGTACAGGCTCGTGAAGCGGGGGGCATAACACAACATATTGGGGCGAGCTTTTTCCCAGTGGAAACCCTCATGGAAATTTGCGGTCCGCTTCTGGAGAAACTTAAGGGAAAAATTCGTATCCCCGGGCTACTGGTTATTGACACACCTGGACATGAGGCTTTCGCTAACCTCCGTAAGCGTGGTGGGGCGGTGGCTGACATTGTGGTTCTCGTTATTGATGTTTTAAGGGGGTTTGAAGCGCAAACTTACGAGTGTATCGACATACTGAAAGCGAGGAAAACACCCTTCTTGGTTGCTGCTAACAAGATTGACCGCGTTCCAGGCTGGAGGTTCCGGCCGAATGAAAGTTTTTTAGCTTCTTACCAGGCGCAGGACCCTTATATCCGTCAGAACCTTGATGAACATTTATATGAGATTGTTGGGGAGTTTTCTCGGCTTGGTTTTCAAGCTAACATTTTCAATAAGATTTCTGATTTCACCAAGAACGTAGCTGTTGTTCCAACCAGCGCTAAAACCGGCGAGGGTGTGCCGGAACTCTTAGCGGTTTTAGTTGGTTTAACGCAGCAGTATTTGACAGCCCGTTTGCATGTGACTGAGGGACCTGCTAAAGGAACCGTGCTTGAAGTGAAGGAAGAAACAGGTTTAGGCATGACTTTGAACGCGGTTATTTACGACGGCGTTTTGCGTAGGGACGATTTAATTGTTGTTGGCGGCCGCGAAAAACCGGTTGTGACAAAGGTTCGTGCGGTTCTTTTGCCTAAGCCGCTTGATGAGATTCGTGATCCTCGTGACCGTTTCTCCAGCATGGAGATGGTTTCAGCTGCGTCAGGCGTTAAGGTTGCGGCGCCTGGTTTGGAGGAGGCTTTGGCTGGTGCGCCTTTATATGTTGTTCCCTCTGAAGCTGAGGTGGATAGGTATGTTGTGTTGGTCACGGAGGAGGTGCAGCGTGTTCGGATTGCGACGGATTTTGACGGTGTTGTTTTGAAGGCTGACGCTTTGGGTTCTTTGGAGGCAATTGTTGACAGTTTGCGGAGCAGTGAGGTTCCAGTTCGTTTAGCGGATGTTGGTGATGTTTGTAAGCGTGATGTGACTGAAGCGGTTGTGGTTATGGAACATGAGCCGCTTTATGGGGTTGTTTTGGGTTTTGGGGTTCGTGTTTTGCCTGACGCTGAGGAGGAGGCGGAGAGGCGGGGTGTCCGAATTTTTAGTGGTGATGTGATTTACCGTTTGATTGAGGATTATGTGCAGTGGATGCGTGGGGAACGTGAGGCTCGTTTGGGAGAGGAGTTTGAGAGGTTAGTGTTACCAGGTAAGATCAGGATTCTTCGAGGCTACGTGTTTAGGAGAGCGCATCCGGCTATTGTTGGCGTTGAGGTTTTAGGTGGATGGATTAAGCCGAAGTGGCGGTTGATCCGTGAAGATGGGACGGATGTTGGTGAAATTTTGCAGATTCAGGACCGTGGTGAAGCTATTGGGGGGGCTGGTGTTGGGAGGCAGGTGGCGGTGAGTTTGGATAAGCCTGTTGTTGGGCGTCATATTCATGAGGAGGATGTTTTGTTTGTTGGTGTTCCAGAGAGGGATGCGAAGGTTTTGTTGAAGAAGTTTAGGGAGCGCTTAGGTGAGGACGGGGTTGGAGTGTTGGAGGAGTATGTGGAGTTGATGAGAAAGAAAACACCATTCTGGGCAGCATAAGGTCTATCCTGCCATTAGGGTTTTTAGTTGCTCAATTTCTTTAGCTAGGACCGGGTAAAGACGCTCAAGGATATGACTATTTTCATCATCGTCAAAACCGAGCACGCCCAACAAAAACAACAAGAAAACAAAAACACCTATCCACAAAAACCATTTCCTCCCTCTAGTAGATTGGAGCACATACGTAAACATTAATTAAGAAGTCGCATCACTAACCGAACCAACTAAGTGAAAACAAAAAATGAAAGCGCCGAAACAAATAACAACTTACTGCCCAAAATGCAAAACACACCAGCCACACCGAGTCACTCTCTACAAAAAAGGTAGAGAACGCGCCCTAGCGGAAGGAGCACGCCGCCACAAACGCAAAAGACAAGGATACGGTGGACAAAAGTATCCACGACAGAGAAGGTTTGCCAAAACAACCAAAAAACAAACAATAAAACTCACGTGCAAAACCTGCGGCTACACCCGACAGAAAAAAGGAATACGCCTTCGAAAACTAGAAATCCAGTAAAAAAGGAAGGTAAAACAATGGCTGAATGGGAAAAACTCATACCAAAACCAAAAACCCACTTCCTCCGAGTAAAATGTCCAAACTGCGGAAACGAACAAATCATGTTCAGCCACGCCACCACCCCGGTTCACTGCAACGTCTGCGGAACCTTACTAGCTGAACCAGCTGGAGGCCGAGCTAAACTGAAAGGAGACGTCGTCACCATCGTAGATTAGGAGACATATGTTCATGGCTCTGAAAAAACCAGAATGGCCTGAAGTCGGTGATCTCGTCGTCGCCACTGTACAAGAGGTAACTGGCTACGGAGCTTATGTAACCCTAGACGAATACAACAAAACAGGTCTGGTACACATATCTGAGATTTCCTCCTCTTGGGTGAGAAACATTCGTAACTTCCTCCGTGAAAAACAGAAAGTGATTCTAAAAGTTCTTCGAGTTGACGAAGAAAAGAGACATGTAGATCTCTCCCTTCGAAGAGTAACTCAACGGGGAAGAATAGAAAAACAAAGGCTGTACAAGAAAGAAAGAAAAGCAGAAAACTTATTGAAAACGGTCTCCCAAAAACTGAACAAACCGTTAGAAGAAGTCTACGAAAAAGTAGGTGTCCTCCTCGAAAAAGATTTTGGGGGATTACATGCCGGCTTAGAAGCGGTCGCCAAACAAGGAGCCAACCTCCTAACCAAGAAGGGAGTGCCAAAAAACATCGCGGTAGCCCTAGAGGAAATTGCGAAAGAAAAAATCCGAATCTCCGCAGTAGAAATTAAAGGAGCCTTAGAACTAAGCTGCACAAAACCGGATGGTGTAAAGCTCATTCAAGACAGTTTGCAGTCGGCTCAAAAGTCAGTAAGCACCCAAGCCGGAAAAATCGACATCTACTTAGTTGCATCACCCCGCTATTGCGTTAAAGTTACAGCGGAAAACTACAAAAAAGCTGAAGAAATTCTTGAAAAAGCTGTGGGGGTAGCCGTAAAAAAAATAGAAGAAGCCGGTGGGCAAGGGGTTTTCAAAAGGGAAAAATAATGGTTCGGCTATTAAGAAAATGCGTAGAATGTGGAAAGTACACGCTGAACCAAGAGAAATGCCCATATTGCGGTGGGATGACCCATCCAGCGCATCCAGCAAAGTTTTCGCCAGACGATAAATACGCTAAGTATCGGCGAGCGTTGAAGGAGACTACCTAAAATGAAGGAGACCTTCGTGAAGGAGAGAATGAAAGTCAAATTACAGGAGCCCATTCTAATCGAGGGGTTTCCTGGATTGGGAATGGTAGGAAAAATCGCCACAAAATACCTTGTCAAACAGCTGAAAGCTAAGAAATACGCAGACCTTTTTTCTCCCCATTTCCCCTACTACGTTCTCGTGAATCAGAGGGGCAGCGTCAGGCTTCTCCGCGGAACATTTCACTACTGGAAAAACGGGATGGGAACAAGCGATCTTTTGCTCTTAACCGGGGATGATCAAGCGCAAACAATTGAAGGACAGTACGAGGTTGCTGCCTGCGTGCTTGATTTCGCGGAAAAATGCGGCGTAAAGACCGTGGTGACAATTGGAGGCTACCGAAAGGAAGCAGAGGAAAAGCCGAAGGTGGTAGCTACCGCCACCAGTCCAAAGCTTTTGAGTAAAGCGGTAGAAGCGGGTGCGATTGCCAGTTCTGAAGGAAACCCAATTGTCGGCATTGCTGGTTTGCTTTTGGGGCTTACACGTTTCAGAGGTATGGATGCGGTTTGCTTGTTAGGTGAAACTCGGGGGTATCTTCCTGACCCGCAGGCGGCTAA
>JAYEKF010000126.1:0-19748 GCA_034660895.1 Thermoproteota archaeon
TGTAATTTGGACTTGCCTTCATGGACCCTTCATGAATATTGTTTTATACATGCATGTCAGGACATATTTGGATCCAAATAGACTTCCTATGTTGAAAACAACGTTTTTTCTAGAAAACACCACCTAACATCTTTTTTTGAACTATATGCGAGCGTAGAAGAATCTTACGGAAAACTGAAATACGTTAAATAGTAAAGTTAAAAGGGGAAAGCATGAAGCATACGGAAACCACGGGTATTCCTTTGGAGGCGTTCATCGCCTAGCCCCACTGGAGGGGCAGAAAGAAAACCTAAAAAATAAGGAGAAATAAGAATGAAGAAAAAAATAGTGCTTTTAATCCCGATCATAATATGTTCTTTGGTTGGTAACAGTGCTCTGGTGAGCGGGAGTTCATCCTTAATTCTAGCACATGGCATAATTCAGACTTCTCATAACATACAAATCTATACCGAAGATCCGATTTCATATTACTCTGGTGCCTTAATTGGTTTCAATCACACACAAGTCGAGGAGACAAAAACAATCTTCGATGCAAAAATTCGTGGATTTCAAGTCACTTTTGGAAGAGTGAAGCATGAAGATTGTAGTCACGAATTCGTGTTAGTGGCTTCTCATAGCGATGACACAGGTGAGATTTTTGCCAGCACAATTCTAATTTCAGATTCAGAGAGTTCCTATCCTCAAGCTGAGACCGACATTGGTTTTTTTAACACGACTACAATTGAAGCAATGAACACGCAGGAACAAGTTCATCAGAAATTCGCGCAGAGTTGGAGCGAACACTATCGTAATCTGAAAAGAGTGGTTTTCAGGCTAATAGAAGCATATTCTACGAGCGGCAATGATCGTTTAAAGGAGACCGCGAAGATTTACACGAAGTTTTGTCCTCTTCTCGACATTCTAAGGCATATTGTCAAAACTACTCTACGCTCCTACGACAAAACAATAGATAACCCCCGTGCCATAGTGCTTAACCGAATAAACCCTGACCAACCGAGAAGATTAGACCAGAAATACATAGAGGCCTCATCACAAGATGGAGCTTTTATGGTTACAATTGAGGGCGATGCTGTAGCATGGCGCGAAGGCCCGACACCAAATTATCCATACCTCGTGACGCTTGATGGAAGAATGGGTGTTTCTACTTTTGGGACAGCTAGCGTTACTATGCCACATCTCATAACGGGTCTTTATTATTCAATTTATTCCGGAGTAGGTTCGGTTCAAATTCCCTATGGCGGTGAGGGAAGCGGCAGTGTGGTATTTTATATGGAAGGACTTGCAGCGTGGAAGCTCCATGTTTCTACGCGTTTCTACGAACGCAGCGAAACGGTTAGAGTTACAGTGTTGGCAAGAACAGATGGTATAGATTGGGATTGGGCCGACTTGAAACTATAATCAGCAGAAAGGGAGCTGAAATCATGAGTTTCTACAACTTCCTCATTTTTCTCCACAGTTTCGTTCGAATTACCCTTATTGGAATATGAGAATCAAAAAATGGAACAGAAAAATCAGTCTTTAACCCCAGTATTCGTAACGGTTCTCATTCTCAGCTTTGCGTCGGAGATGCTAAGTCTTATATCTCTGATCAATCTACCAAATTCAATTCGCAGACCAATTCTTTCTTTAATTCCTTGGATTAGGCTCTTTCTCGTTTTCATCGGAGTGTATTGGGCTGCCAGATATAGACCTATCGATTTGAAGGAAAGGTTTACCCCCCCTCACCGTATTACTAATTGTTGGAGCTTACATTGGTAGTTTAGTTGGGAGTTTAATCTGGAAAATAATTGTAACCGTAACCGTTTTCCCCGAATTTTTTCTTCTATTCAATTCATTCGAGGAGCTTACTTCACCTTATTTTCTAAATTTGTTCTTTACCGCCTTCACAGCTGTGACCGTAGCTTACCTGAAGCAACGAAACAAAACTATGAAATTCAGAGGCTCTAAAATACTGGCTGGTTAAGGGGACAAGCGACAACACTGGGAGGAAAAACAGGGAAATGAACAATACCGGACAGAATCAGGGAACATTAAGATCAGTAATAAGGAGCTCTATGCCAAATATAACACTGCTTTGAAAGAGGAGGGTTACAGCGGTGTTAGCCCACACAAATTCAAGGAATACCTCACCGAATTCGGTTTTTCACATGCAATAAACCGTAAGAAAATGAAAGTTCTATTACCAGGCGAGCTGGAGCCTCAATCCCGCTTATGCAACATTTTCACTTTAAGGGTCCTACGAAAACTTGGTTTGGAAGAGTCAAAACCAACTGTAGGCGACAAAATTGTTGAACTCAAAAAGTGGATTCTAAAAAACAAAGACGAAGATGGTTTGTTTGGTGAACCTAAGCTTACAAAACAAATTGAAAGTTTAGGGTTACCCGTTCAGAGAATCATTGAGAAACTCCTACAAGACAGGATTATTGAGAAGTCACCGAAGATAGGCAAGTTTATAGTGGTAAAGTGATTTTGGGGATAGGTGCTTCCACTTGACAGAGCTTACTTGGCAAAACCGGGAGAAACAGAAGGGAAGTGCGGTTCAGCTTAAGAACCGCCCCGGACACCCCCTAAAATGCCCTGAATGCGGCTCACAGAAAGTGTGGAAGGATGGCCTTAGACACACTGAACACGGTGACATTCAACGTTACTTATGCCGTGATTGTGGACGCAGGTTCAGCGCAAACACTAAAAAGGATAAGCGGTATAGGTTGACTTGCCAAGTAAGCGCAGGAGCGAAAAACTTGGTCCGCCAACTCGGACAAGAGAAGGCGGGGGAACCACCCGAAGCAAGCGAAGCAAAAGGAAGAATCATTGAGTATTTGTGGCATTTGAAAAAGCAAGGGTATGCTGAATCAACAATCAAAGGGCGCGTCAAAAACCTAAAAAGCCTCATAAAGAATGGAGCCAACTTACTTAACCCTGAAACCGTGAAAGAATGTCTCGCTGCTCACGATCAATGGAGTAACGGCTACAAAATTAACATGGTGAACGCTTACAACTGTTTTGTTGAAATGGAAGGCTTAGAATGGACGCCTCCAAAGTACATGCGGCATCAACAGTTACCGTTTATTCCAACCGAAAAGGAACTAAACGAACTTATTGCATGTTGCGGAAAAAAACTGGGAACATTCCTTCTCGGATTGAAAGAAACCGGTGCAGATCCAGGGGAGCTTCACAGAATCCGATGGATAGACATCAACAAACAATCAAAAACCATTGTGATTAACCACCCGGTGAAACGGCACAACCCAAGAATCATCTCCATCTCTGAAACACTGCTAAACAGACTAGAGTTACTACCAAAAACCTCAGAGCGAGTGTTCAACCAAAAACAGGGAACATTACGGTCAAACTTCTGGATGCAACGACACTATGCAGCGCGAAAACTGGGAAATCCACGGTTGAAAGAAATCACATTCACAACACTACGGCATTGGAAGGCTACCACATTATACCATCAAACCAAAGACATCCTCTACGTCAAACAATTCCTAGGCCACAAAACCCTGAAAAGCACAATGGTGTACATCGACTTAGAAAAAGCCATTTACGGAAACCCAAAGGATGAGGAATTCGTGACCAAAGTGGCTGAATCCATTGAGGACGCCGTTGAATTGTTAAACGCTGGATTTGAGTATGTCGGTAATGTACATAACGCTGAGCTGTTCAAGAAACGTAAATAAACAAAGGGTTCATCCAAAAAACAAAGGGTATTCTCGAACCTTACGTTGCGCGTAATCCGGGTTAGACACAATTACCTTTGCCTTTTTCCACTCTTCCAACAGCCGAACCCTTTCTGCCGCCCTTTCGGAGCCGTCAAAATTTGGAATTCTGCCCCAGCACGGAAGCGGAAACCTCGCTATTCCTTTCTCTTTCAATTCCCTCCAAATTTTCGCCCGAAGTTGGTTTTTCTTCTCTTTTACGTTTGTTTCCATCCCTAACATAACCATTAATTATCTGGATATTTTTAGCAAAAACGTGTTTAAGAGTTATTTTTCTGTTAATTTAGAGATCGGGTCTCTGCGGGGGAAGAGTTGATTACAAACTCTAAAAGAATCTTGGTTAGCAAACGCCCGCCAAAAGTCTCCTTCATTTCTTCCTCATCCCTTTAAGTCGATTTAGAGCTTCCTCATACCTCTTGCTTCCTTTAGCCCACTCGTTAAGTTTCTTACATGGAAAATCCTTACATTCACAGCAAAATTCTAACCCTCTCTTATCAACACAACATTTGAGTATCCAACATTCTGGAGACCAATGCTTCATCCTGTCACCTTTACAACCCAAGCAACAGATGTCTTCGAGCTTTACCTCCATATCTCTTTCTTTTTTAAACCAATCTACAATCTGCTGCACCATCTCAGGATTGTTTGGTGCCTGAAAGATGTCACATTCGTTGCAGTCCAACCCACAAACTGCAATCATCTGGTTCTCTTTGTTTATACTTACCTCCTCCTGCTTCTTGAAACCTTATTTCACATAACTCTTTTTTAGACGCGTGCACAAAATAAAAATGGAGAGAGTTTTTCGGTTTAGATTAAACCGAGTTTTTTGCCGCCTTCCTCGAACGATCTAATAGCTTTGTCTAGTTGCTCCTTCGTGTGCTTAGCGCATAGCTGAGCTCGAATTCTCGCTTTGTCACGGGCCACCATGGGATAAACAATTGGCAATGCAAAAACGTCTTTCTTCCAGATGTAGTCTGCAAGTTCCTTAGCTGTTTTGCTTTTTCCACACATCACTGGCACGATTGGTGTCTCGCTGTTTCCAGTGTCAAACCCAAGATCTTGCATAGCTTTTACGAAGTAGTTTCGGTTTTCCCAAACCCTCTTCACATGTTGCGGCTCAGATTCAAGAACATCAATCGCTGCAGTGCACGCGGCGGCTACACCTGGAGGCATCCCTCCGCTAAGCAACCAGCTTCTGGACTTGTTGTAAGCGAAGTTCCGCAGGTTTTCGCCGCCTGTGATATGCCCCCCTATAACTCCGAAGGCTTTAGAAAATGTTCCCATTTCCACGTGCACTTGCTCACGGCTGAGATGGAAGTGACTAACAATTCCACGTCCGCCTTCTCCAACCACACCTTCGCCGTGCGCATCGTCCACGTAAACGCCTGCACCGTACTCTTCAGCGATTTTTGCGATTTCAGGAAGCGGAGTTAAGTCGCCGTCCATGCTGAAGACTCCGTCGGTGAGAATCCAAATGTGATTGTAAGGCGGCTTGTGTTTTTCCGCTTCGTCCATAACCCTCGCCAAGTCCTCTGCATCCTTGTGTTTGAATACGGCGCGGTCCGCATGACTCAGCCGTACACCGTCGATAATGGAGCCATGGTTTAATTCGTCTGAAACGAAAAGGTCGCCTCGGCCGCAAAGTTGAGGGATCAACCCCTCATTCGCCATAAAACCTGTTTGATAAGTCAGCGAGGCAGGTGCATGCTTAAATTTTGCGAGACGGCGGTCCAGTTCTTCATGAACAGCCATGTTGCCAGCTATAGAGCGGTCGCTTCCGGCGCCAGCTCCATACTTCTTGGTTGCTTCAATCATGGCGTTAACAACTTTTGGATGCGTAGACAAGTTAAGGTAGTTGTTGGCGCACAGCATAATAACCTCCCTACCGTCGACCATACAGACGGGTTCGCTGGCTGTTTGCAGTTCTTTTAGTTCCCAGTTCAAGCTTTCACGGACTAAACGTTGATATTCTTCGCCTAAATATTTGGTTGGATGTCGTTTAACAGACACTTAGCTTCACCTTGATGGAAGTTTACATTTCTCTCCTTTCTATTTTCATGAACACTCTCTTAACATTTACTTATTCCCACAAGGGTTCCAGAACTACCTTCCCCGCTTGCTTGTTGTGGATGGCTTTCATTCCCTCCACTATGTTCTTCATAGGAATCCGATGCGTAATGATAGAAGCAATTTTGTTCCGGAAATCAGAGCGAGCGAGCAAACCTTTCACTTGATACCAAGTTTGAAACATCCTCCGCCCCGTGATTCCATAAACAGTTGCGGCTCGGAAAATGATGGCGTCGTTGAAATCTAATTCCACTGAACGGTCAAACAATCCGAGGAGGGAAACTCTTCCCCCCGGCGTGAGCATTTTAAAAGCTTGCTTAAGTGCAGAGGGAGCGCCCGACATCTCCAATGCAACGTCAACTCCTCTACCATCCGTAGCATCTTGTATAATTTCGACGATTTTCTCTTCTTCCTCTCTAGCGCTGAGAACCATATTTGCTCCCAATTTTTCCGCTAACCGCATGCGCACTCTGTTTCGACCTCCAGCGGTGGCGAAAATTTTAGCGGCGCCCAACGTCTTCAAAACGGTGATTGCCATTAGTCCTATGGGTCCGCAGCCCAGCACCGCCACGTTTTTACCCGAGATGTCTTCTACATTGTCTTTTGGTAGAACAGTATGAACCGCGTTTCCAAGCGGCTCTTGGAGGGAAGCAATCGCTGGGTCTAGTTTTGGGTCGTTTTTCCATGCATTTCTTTCCGGCAGTGCCACGTACTCTGTGAAAACCCCATCCCGATCTACACCTAGGATCTCTATATTTTGGCAGACGTGCATACGGTCTGTTCTGCATTGATAGCAAGTTCCATCTACGATGTGGGTTTCAGCTGAAACCATGTCTCCAACCTGCACCGCTGTCACGTTTCGACCTGCTTTCACTACTTCACCGGCAAACTCGTGGCCGAATATGAGTGGAACTTTCTTTATCTTGCTTTGCGCCCATTCATTCCAATCCCAGATGTGAACATCGGTTCCGCAGATTGAAGCCATCTTCACTTTAACTAAAACTTCGTTGTCTCCAATTTTTGGAACATTCACATTGGCGATTTCAGCTCCGGGCCCCAACTTTTTCTTTACAATTGCATGCATACGTTTTTTCCTCCTTGATATGAAACAATAGCTGTTAGGCTTTTTGATTCTGTTGAGGCTACAGTGATTGAAAGTGTGATATTAAAGATTCGATAGAAAAGTGTGGAATAGGTATATAGACTGTTGTAGAGAATAATAGAGATTGCCGGGGTGAAACTGGCTTGAAGATGGGTTTTCTTGTGAACCCCATTGCGGGTATGGGTGGACGAGTGGGGCTGAAGGGAACAGATGGTGTTTTAGACGAAGCGGTTAAGTTAGGCGCAAAGCCGGTTGCACCCAAACGCGCAACGGAGTTTCTGACCAAATTGAAGGAACTACGTCTTGACCGTGTTATCCAAATCTTAACCTGCCCAGCTATAATGGGCGAAGAGGAAGTGAAGTCTGTTGGGCTTTCCACTGAAGTTTTGCCGATGCGCTTGGAAAACGAAACGACCACAGCTGAGGACACAAAAAGAGCAGTCAAACTGATGATTAAACAAGAGGTTGATTTAATCGTGTTTGTCGGCGGCGATGGCACAGCCAGAGACATTCTGGATGCTATGCAAGAGTCAAGGAAAGTTCCAGTGCTCGGTGTTCCTTCCGGCGTGAAAATGTACAGCGGAATATTCGCGGTGAATCCATCCGAAGCGGCGATGGTGGCGCAAGCCTTCGTCGAAAATCAAGCTCAAATCACAGACTTCGAAATCATGGATGCGGATGAAACAGCCATCCGAAGCGACCGATTCTCCATAAGTCTTTACGGGTTCATGAAAGGTCCATTCGTACCGTTACGTCTTCAAGGAAGCAAACAAGTCAGTCCGGAAACGTTGGATGAACATGAAAACCAGATGGCGGCTGCAAAATTTGTGGTTGAGGAGATGAACCCAACTGGAACTTATCTTCTCTGTCCGGGAACGACGGTAAAATGTGTTGCGGATTTGCTGCACGTGGATAAAACTTTGCTTGGTGTGGACATTTACCATAACGGCAGGGTTGTTAAAGATGCAAATGAGGAGAAAATACTGCGCTGGGTGAAGAACTGGGAGAACACTTGGATTGTTGTTTCTCCTATAGGGCGTCAAGGCATGCTTTTTGGGCGTGGAAACCAGCAAGTCAGTCCGAAAATCATCAAACTAGTCGGGAAAGAGCGTATTATTGTGTTGGCGACCAGAAACAAGACAAGAAGCGTCGAAGGCGACGTTTTAAGAGTGGATACCGGTGATATGGAGGTAGATAGTCTGCTTCGCGGTTATATTAGAGTGGTAACTGACTACAGAGAATGGAAACTTATGCGGGTTATATAATTTAAGCTCCAAAATGTTCGCCTTTCCCCAACAAACTCATGATAGTAGGCATGAGGTCTTTTCCTCTTATCCGCCCCAATCCACCTTTCGCACAAGCTCTTTCCCCAAACTCTTTAACATCATCCGTGCGTACACCTGGACCCGCTAAAGCCACAGGAACAGGGTCTCCTTCATGTTTTCTTGTGGCGGATGAAGTTGTGTGGTCGGCGGTGACGGCGAGAATTGTTTCATCCAAATTTACGTTCTCAAGCAAAAAGCCCACTACATCGTCGATTTTTTCAACGAGTTTAACTTTCCGCGAAACTTTACCATCATGGCTTGCGAGGTCGGTTGCTTTCACGTGCAAAAACACAAAATCATAAGACTTTAGAGCCTGAAATGCAGCTTTTCCCTTCGCCATAAAATCAGAGTTGTAGGTTCCAGTGGCGCCTTGAACATCCAGCGTCTCCATTCCAGCTGCTTTACAAACTCCCTTAACAATGGGCACCGCAGCTATCGCAGCTGCTCGAATTTCATACTGTTGATGGAGAGGGGTTATGCGGAGTAGTTCACCAGCTCCTCTACACAAAACAATGTTAGCAGGTGGCAACCCTTTTCTCTTTCTTTCTTTGTTAAGTGGATGTTCCCTCAAAACTTCATGAAACTGTTGCATCAACTCGTTAACCACAACTGCAGTTTTCTTGGCTTCCGTCGTGTTATCCACCGCTTTAATTTTTAGAACACGTTTCCCAACCTTTTCTGGGTCAGAGTCAGAAACTTTCATGGAAAGACTGGAGCCTCGGAGGCGGAGTATTGCGCGGTGCTGAACCGTGTTTTTAAACAACACCTCCACTTCAGGATATCTTATTTTTTTTAAATATTCTGCAAGTTTAGAAGCCTCCGCGGTTTCAATTCTGCCCGCCCTCCTATCTAAAACGGTGAGGTTTTCGTCCACGGTGGCGAAGTTGCACCTAAACGCCACGTCTCCGGGTAGAATTTCCACTTCTGCTCCGAGAGCTTCTAGTGCTCCCCGTCCAGTGTAAACTTTTAATGCTTCATAGCCTAGTAATGCAAGAGTGGCTGTATCAGTTCCAGGAGAAATCCCAGGAGCAATGGGGTCGAAAATGCCGCAGACGCCTTTTCCGGCAACGTAATTAAGTGACGGTTTCTCCGCCGCTTCGAGCGGTGTTTTTCCGTTTAGTTCTTTCAGAGGACGGTCAGCCATTCCATCTCCGATGATTAAGATGGCTTTCATTTGGTCACCTTCATGTTTCTGCACTAAAATTCTAAGACTTGTTTATTGGTTTTAGACTTGAGGCTAAATGGTTTTTGGTTGTTACACTATATACTTTGTTTTCTTCACTTTTACTTGACTAAGCTGTCTTAATTTCAAAGCTTTAAACAAAGGGGTGGGGTCAAGCCACATTTCCACACTGAATTGTCTCGCCACTTTTTTCTTTTCGCATAGAATAGGGATGTCTCCGACGAATAACCACTTGTAGGTCTCAGCCACTTTCTCACACATACATATTTAACGTTTCGTTGCTTAAATGACCATACGGAAAAAACCTCTAGAACTCAATTCTGTTCATATAACATGTGAGGAAAGGACAAGCACAAATATCTATTTATGTCAATTAGGATTTTATTGTACGATCTCTAAGAGGTGTGCGAAGATGCTAGGTTTGAAACGTGAAAAATGGAGTAAACAGTTCGGCGAGTGGTTCCGTGACACTCTAATCGACGCGGAAATCATGGATTATCGATATCCCATAAAGGGTTGCGGGGTGTGGATGCCTTACGGATTCAAGATACGAAGGAACGTTCTCCAAGTCTTAAGGAATTTATTAGATTCAACCGGACATGAAGAAGCGTTATTTCCCCTTTTGATTCCGGAAACCTCGTTGAGTAAGGAGGCCACGCACGTGAGAAGCTTTGAAGACGAGTGCTTCTGGGTTACGCATGGTGGTTTAACCCCGCTGGAAACAAAGTATGCTCTCAGACCGACAAGCGAAACCGCCATCGCGCCCATGCTTAAACTTTGGGTTCGCTCTCACGCAGACTTACCTCTAAAACTGTATCAGGTTGTGAACATTTTCCGGTACGAAACCGCGGCAACCCGACCTATCTTAAGAATGCGGGAGGTAGCCACCTTCAAAGAGGCACACACTTCTCACGCCACTTTTGATGAAGCGGAAGAGCAGGTTAAGGAAGCCTTAGAAATCTACAAGAAATTCTTCGACGCCATGGGAGTTCCGTACTGTGTTTCTCGAAGGCCAGATTGGGACAAATTCGCTGGAGCTTTGTACTCAGTCGCCTTCGACGTGGTATGCCCGGATGGGAGAAGCCTCCAAATTGGAACCGTGCATAACCTCGGTCAAAACTTCTCTAAAGCCTTCGACATAACCTACGAAACAGAAGAGGGAACGCAAGAACATATTTGGCAAACATGCTACGGAATCTCCGGCAGAGCCATCGCCGCCGCTTTAATCGTTCATGGAGACGACCACGGAGTTGTTCTGCCTCCGAAAATTGCTCCAATACAAGTTGTGGTAGTTCCGATTCCTTACGGAGGAAAAGAGGAACAAATCAAAGAAGCGTGCGAAAACGTTGCGGAAAAACTGAAGGCGGCGGGTGTTAGGGTTAAAGTTGATTTGAGAGACGACTTAACTCCAGGCGCAAAATATTATCATTGGGAGCTGCGCGGTGTTCCAATCCGCTTGGAAATAGGACCCAAAGAGGTTGAACACCAGGAGATTACGGTTGTTCGACGTGACACCCTTCAGCGAGAAACATGTAAGGTATACCGGCTTGTGGAGACGGTTCAATCACTAATTGAGAGTATGGATGAAGAGTTGCGTGAGAAAGCTTGGCAATGGATGAAAAACCACCTTTCTCGAGTGGACAGTTTAGAGGAGGCGAAACGGTTGCTGGAGCAGAAAGCAGGGATAATTGAGGTTTTTTGGTGCGGAAACAATGAGTGTGGTCACAAGCTGCAAGAGAAAGTGCGTGGAAGACTTTTAGGTGTCCCAGAGGATGTGAAAGAAAAAGCGGAGGGAAACTGCGTGGTTTGCGGGCGGAAGGCAAAAAACGTTGTACGGGTCGCGGTTGCCTACTAAAAGTTTAAACGAGAAGATTCTTCAATACTTGCACACTCTCTTCTGCGTGTGTTACGGATTCAACTGTAACAATTCCATCGTATCTGATTTCTTTGATAGTTTTCATGACGGATGCCCAGTTGATGGAACCACGCCCTATTCCTAAGTGTATGTCATTTTTCCCGCGGTTGTCATGTGCGTGCATATGCACAGTTTTGTTCGAAAAACGGACGAGAAAATCTTCGATTTGATGATTAAGGTTCGCGTGTCCGATGTCGAAGGTTAACCCCACATCATCGTTGAGCTCGCTGTAAAAGCGTGAAAAATCTTTTACATTTGTTAGTAAAAATGAATAGGGCTCTGGACAATTCTCGATAGCTATCTCTACCCGTTGTTCCCTAGCGAAAATTAGCAACTTCCGAACAGACTCCAAGTTTTGTTCCCAATCTTCCCTGGGATAAAAGGGGCTTAACCCTGTTTTTAAGCCTGGATGAAAAACCCAAATTTGACAGTTCAATTCATGAGCACAAATGATGGATTTTTCCAGTTGCTTCAGCATTACTCTCCGCAAAACGCGACTTGGCGATGCGATGTTTATATCAGCGAAGGGTGCATGAACGGTGTATTCGAAACCTTGCGACTGCGCTAACTTCTTTAAGATTTTCACTCGTTTATGGTTTAGCGCGTGTAAGCCGTCGTCCACAATTTCCACGTAACTTACATCCACTTTTCTGAGACGCTTAATCATGATGGAGAACGGCTCTCCGAGACAGAAAAGCGTGGACAATCCGATTTTTACCCTTGACACCTTAACCATACCACCCTACCTTTCGGATGTTAAAAAGCTGTACCCGTGGCTTACACGATTTTTATTTCTCGCTTCTTCAATTCAGCCATAATTTTGTTGAAGACGTTCTCTTTCATACCAAGTTTTTCGGGAGGAACAACCCCCTTTTGTTCTACGGACTTTTGAACTAAAAACTGAGCGACTACAGATGCGGGGTACGCGGTGGTTCTCGCCATAGCCGTTACTCCACATTCTTCGTCGTAGTCGTCCAGCAAGTGATAGGTGTAACGAGTTTTCACTTTTTCCTTTACTCCACCCACATCCACTTTCATCACAACCATGTCCCTAACCTCAGGTCTTCGCAGTTTCTTCCCAAAAAGTTCGGCAGTAACTTTTCGCGGCGGTACGCTAATATTGTCAACCTCCACCGGTTCTTCGTTGAAAAACCCAAGGGCCTTCAGCAATCTTATCTTTCCAGCATGCCCCGGATACCTCAATGTTTTCTCCCACATACTTTTAACCCCTTTAACCGTGTGAAGTAACGTTCTAAGTCCATCTGTGTAGAAAGCTTCAAGTTCACCAACTGTTGGAAATTCCACTTTTTCTAGGCCGCTTAACGTTTCTACTTCAATTATTTTGCCATTTTCTACTATTCTAGCTTTTCTGGTATACTCGTCTATGAGCCCGTTTACCGACCAAGTTATCGTGTAATCTAAAGGGGGCAAAGGTTCTTTCGGTAGACCGCCAACCGTCACGTGAACGTTCTCAACTTGGTCAAGCATGCTGACTGCGTGGCCTACAAGCATACTGCTTAACCCCGGTGCCAGTCCACAGTCTGGAATAACCGTTACATGGGCTTTCACGGCGTCTTGGTTTAACATTAAAGGGTTTTCCGGCATGTAGGAGACATCCACCATGTCTACTTCAGCGTCGATGCAGGATTTAACTGATCGATAGCCGATTTTGCCGGGTAAAGCACCGATCACCAAATCAAACCTTTTTGCGGTGTCGACAAGTTCATGGTGGTTTGAAGCATCCAACTGAACCAAAGAAACATTGTCTTTAACTTCTTTAATTCGACTTGGCTTTTTATCTGCAATAACAATCTCAATTGAGGGCAAGCTTTCAGCTAGGTCCTTAGCTACGACTGTGCCTATGTTTCCACCGCCTAAAACAAGTATCCTCA
This sequence comes from Thermoproteota archaeon, assembly GCA_034660895.1. Lineage (GTDB taxonomy): Archaea > Thermoproteota > Bathyarchaeia > Bathyarchaeales > JAYEKF01 > JAYEKF01. The sequence continues at coordinate 13,207 of JAYEKF010000126.1, forward strand.
AATCAGACCTCACTCCTCCACACGGTTAATTAAACTGTTTTTGGCGCCAGCCAATTGATAACCTCCTGCGGATTTTCACATCGAATTTGAACCTTAATTGGACCGAGAGGCGATTCTCCAGCTGCGCTGGAGAAAGAAGCACGGCCAACATAGGCAGCTTGCTTATTCAAATAGAAAGTTATGGTTTTTCCACGTAGCCCTCGTAAAAGCAGCGTTCTAGCGGCGCCGCGGATTCGTTGTCTGCGAAGCTGATTGTAAATTTTTGTAAGTCCATTTACTGTTTCAGCTACCAAGAGGCTGCCTTGCTTAAGGGGTTTTTCCTCAAAGTTCATGGCTCCGAAGACATTTTCAACCGCTCTTTTCACCTTCTCCGGGTGCTCAGTTGGATGAACCGTTGTTTCCACGCGAACTCTGGTTTTGTTCACCGTTTTATCACGCTCTCCAAAATCTTTTGAGCCTTTCTTTTCAACTCCGCTCGGCTTCCCTCATTTACAATCATGAAATTCGCAGAAGCTATAACACTTCCTAACCCGACGTTAAGCTCCCGCAAGTCGCGCTCTTGGAAGGTTTCCCACCGTTTTGGATCGTCGCTTCGTTTACGTTTGAAGAGTCGTTGAAACCTGGTTTTCGGCGACGTATGAACAGCCAGGAGAGTGAAATTTGGAAAACGCTTTCTGAATTCCTCCACTTCATGGAGACTTCGGATGCCATCCACCAACACTGTTTTTCCTTTCGCTCCCTTGATTTTTGGGACGCATCGTTTAGCCACAACCCCCGGTCCCTCCTCCTCCCGGAGTTTAAGCATAACTTCGCCTACGTTTTCAGGTGTGAGCTCAAGTTTCCGCCGTTTAGTCTCTAAGCGTATTTCGTCGCCCATCATCACAATGCTACAACCTAATTCTCCAGCTGCCTCCCTAACCACGGATTTCCCCGAACCGGGCATGCCCGCCAAGCCGATAACTACTTTTTTGTTCATTGTTCAGATACGCTTCGAATGTTGTTATAGCAATTTAATTTAAAAGCAATACTATTGGTTCAGCGAATTTTTTTTCTCTCTGGTACTGTTCTACTAAACGATGTCAGCGCTCAGATTTATATAGAACATGAAATGACCATTCATGTTGACGAGGGAAACTGTTTGCCTTTTGAGCAGCCCTTGCTATACGTGATAGCAGTAACGGGAGCGACCATCACCTCCATAATACTCCTTCTACTTATGAAAACCAGAGGCGAAAAAAGAGGGAAGGAACTAAAGGAGATAGGTTCACCAAAAATTTTGGAGCCCACCGCCCTAGAAATCGTACGCAGCGTAACCGCCAAACAGGCTAAGCAAGCCCAAGAAGAACTGAGAATGCTGGAGCTGGAACGGGAAATTTTGAGCGATGCTATTCGCCGCTTGTACGAAGCGCATGCAGAGGGTAAAATCACAAAAAGGGAGCGAGAAATGTTAGCCCGCCGCTACAAAAGTAGGATGACGAAGGTTAGGGATGCTATTTCCAAGAAGGAGTCTGTGGCAGCGTTACATGAGTTGGAGAGCATGCAGCAAGACCTAATCAAACTATTCGACGAACGCTTCGACGAGCTAAACAGAAAAATTGAACAGTTGCGCAGCCGTGTGGAGATAACGCCGAAAAAGAAGCTTGTTGCTCCTAAACCAGTTCAGGCTTTCAAAAGGGTGAAGAAGCGAGAGAAACAGAAAGAGTTAAAAAAACCTCCTAAACCTTCTCCGCCTGCTAAAACAGAGGCGGAAAAGCGGATTGAGAAGATTCGGTTGGAGGTGGAGAAGGTTTTGCAGCGGCTGGAGCAAATAGAAACTGAGGCGTAAACGAGATGAGTTGGAGGGAGAAAGCGAAGAGGGCAGCTGCTTTAGAAGCGGTGAAGCACGTAAAAAACGGTTTCATTGTTGGTTTGGGAAGTGGTAATACTGCTGCTTATGCGATTAGGGAGATTGCTAAGCGGATTCAACAGGAGAACCTGCGGGTTTTTGGGGTGCCCACTTCTCATCAAGCGTTTATGTTAGCGGTTGAATGCGGCCTCCCAGTTACTACACTAAACGAGCATTCTAAACTTGATTTAACAATCGACGGCGCAGATGAAGTAGACGAAGAGCTTAATTTGATTAAAGGTTTAGGTGGTGCATTGGTTCGGGAAAAAATTGTGGCGTCGGCGTCGAAGAAGGTAGTTATTGTAGTTGATGAAACAAAAGTAGTGCAAAAACTGGGAATGAACCATCCAGTTCCGGTGGAGGTTTTGCCTTTCGCTTTGTCTCCAGTGATGTTAAAAATGAAGGATTTAGGAGGAGAACCCGCGTTAAGAACAGGGAACGGAAAGGTTGGTCCAGTGGTGACGGATAACGGTAACTTTATCGTGGATGTGAAGTTTAGGACGATAGAAGATGCGGAAGGTTTGGATGCGAAGTTGAAGAGGATTCCAGGCGTGGTTGAAACGGGTTTGTTTGTTGGAACGACGGACATTGTTTACGTCGGCGGAAAAACCGGGATTAAAAAACGGGAGAAAAAGCGGTCTAATGATAGTTAAATTTGATGATGTATGAAGGTTAATTGGAAAAGATTGTTGTGTAAAATAGGCATCCATGATTGGAGTAAGCCGAGGAGCATCTACATTAGCGGCTCCAATATAAGAGACATGGAGAAACGTTGTAAAAGATGTGGAAAAAAGAAGAGATGGGTTGAAATTGTAGAATAGACGCACCTGTTAATTTGAAGTCTACATAAAAGTTTGCTCTGCGTTTAAATTAGTGCTGAAGAACTCTTTCATGAACACTATTCTATTCTACTTGCCAAAATGGTTAAATGCTTTAGCTCTAAAGCCCAATGTACCGCTTTGCAAAAAGCAAGCCTCTTCTGGAAAACCCTAAAATAAATCTCTTTCATAGAAGTATGGATGTAACACAAGAGCCGGGGTAGCCTAGCCTGGTTAGGGCGCCAGACTCATAACCTGGAGAGCATCGTTGGAGGCCAGGACGCCCAGAAGTCGCGGGCTCAAATCCCGCCCCACTGGTGAAGAAAACCTTCATCAGGGCGAACGGCACCATTCCACGAGCCCGCCGAACCCGGTTTCATGCAACAAAACCCATGTGGTTCATGTTGTTTTCTCACCTAATTCACCCGTAAAAACAAACCAAAACAGGCTCCTCCAACCAAACAAAACAAAAACTACAACCTACCCGCCAATCCTATTCGACTCCCTCTAGACCAAACACAAAAAAAATTCGTGCACAAACACATAAAGATTATAAACAACCATCTTCCAGTTGAATTGCAAACCCAAACAATAAAGGAAAAAAAGAAAAAATGCCGAAATGGGGATACTCTACAACACCGTTCGAACCAGAAAAAACAGCGAAAGCAAGCGGAAGAGAACTCAGAATATCCTACAAATCAGCCAGAGAAATATGCAAAACAATCAAAGGAATGAAACTAAACCAAGCTAAAAAACTCCTACAACAAGTGATCACCAAAAGAAAGCCAATCTCCTTCACCAGACACAAAAAGAAAGTCGCACATAGACACGGACTACAAAAAGGCTGCACAGGAAGATACCCAACAAAAGCAGCCAAAAAAATCCTAAAAGTCATCGAAAACGCTGAAGCAAACGCAGAATACAAAGGACTAGACACAGAAAAACTTCACATAACCCATGCGTCCGCCTACCCAGGCACAAAACTAAAAAGATACACGGAACGTGCCTTCGGCCGATCATCACCCCATTTTGAAACACTCTGCCACATAGAGCTAATTCTGAAACAAAAAGAAAAAACAGGAGAAATTTAATGTCAGTAATCAAACATTTCATCACAGAATCGGTAAAAAAAGCTGAAGTTGACGAATTTTTACAAAAAGAACTAGAAAACGCTGGATATGGTGGTATAGAGATCACGAGAACCCCTCTAGGCACACATATAGTAGTGCACGCCTCACGTCCCGGCGTAGTTATTGGGCGAGGCGGATCCAACGTAAAGAAACTTGCAACAATTTTAGAAGAAAAATTTGGCTTTTCAAACCCTCAGATTTCAGTGGCTGAAATCGAGATTCCAGAGCTTAATGCTCGTGTTATCGCATCGCGTATCGCAGCCGCCTTAACTCGAGGTGTCCACTATAGAAGAAGCGGTTACTGGGCTCTACGTAAAATTATGGATGCTGGTGCCTTGGGCGCAGAAATTGTCATAAGCGGAAAGCTGCGAAGTCAACGCCATCGATACGAAAAATTTCAGGAGGGTTATCTGCCCAAAAGCGGGGAAACCGCGACGAAATATTTGAGAGAAGCAGTAATGCATGCTCAACTAAAACCCGGCGTTTTAGGAGTTAAAGTTCAAATTATGCCTCCGGAGGCACAATTTTCAGACCAGGTGCGGATATTTGAAGGGAAGAAACTGGAGAAAAAGGCAGAACACGTTGAAAGGGAAGCCGCTGCAGAATCAGAGGTAGAGAAGGGGGGTATGTAGCATGGGCATTATAAGAGTGAAAGATGTTCGCGCTATGTCTTCGGAGCAGCGTAATGAAAAGCTTAGGGAACTACGAACTGAGTTAGTGCGGTTAAAAACCATGGTTAAAGCTGGAGGAATGGTCGAAAATCCTTCGCGAATACAAGAGCTACGTAAAGCAGTCGCTCAAATTTTAACCGTAGAAAATGAAGTAAAGCACGGGAAGATGGGGGAGAAAAAGTGAAGATAACGCCAGCTGTGCTTCAACAGGAGTTTGTTGGATTGCCCGCAGAAGTGGTAAGAAGTTCAAACATTCATTTTTTGGGCGTGGCAGGTCGGGTAATAGATGAAACCCGTAACCTTCTTGTGATCCTACATAAAAATAGAAAGAAGGCTGTCGTGAAGAACACAGCTGTTTTCCGTTTTAGGCTGTCAGATGGAACAATCGTAGAAGTTGATGGAGAAACTATTATTGGAAGACCTGAAGAGCGTGTCAAAAGGCGAATTAGGAGATTATGGTAAATGGCGATCGCCCATTTTAAAAAACCGGGGAAGAGTTGTAACGACCGTAACTGTCCTTTTCACGGCGAACTGTCCGTAAGAGGACGCGTTTTGGAAGGTGTGGTGATCAGTGACGAAATGGATAAGACTGTAGTTGTTCGGCGTGACTACCTCCAATACGTGTCGAAGTTTAAGCGATACGAGCGAAGACATAGTAATGTTTCTGCACACAACCCACCATGCATAAGTGCTAAAAGGGGCGACCGTGTGAGGGTGCAAGAATGTCGGCCTATAAGCAAAACTGTTTCTTTTGTGGTTGTGAAGAAACTAGAGGGGAGATGAAATGGCAGTTAGGGCCAAAGGACGTGCGTTGATCGCTAAGGGTGTGATTGGGCAAAGGCCGAAAATTTCAAGGGGACTACAAGCTGGTTCGCTTGTCAAATGTGCTGATAACACTGGGGCGAGAGAAGTGAGGTTAGTGCAAGTAATAGGATATAAAGGTAGACTGCGGCGTGTTCCTAGCGCGGCTGTGGGAGATATGGTGGCTATTTCAGTGAGAAAGGGGGCGCCTGAGATGAGAAAGAAGATTTTCCGTGCAGTTGTAGTTCGTCAAAGAAAGCCTTACCGACGTGCGGAGGGCATCTGGGTTCAATTTGAAGACAATGCGGTTGTGATTATGACTCCGGAAGGGGAAATGCGTGGTTCAGAAATTCGAGGCCCTGTGGCAAAAGAAGCAGCGGAACGGTGGCCAAGAATAGCGAGTGCTGCGCGCACTATAATTTAGGGGGGATGGGGTATGAAAACAAGCAAGCCAAAAAAACAAAGAAAAAGGTTGTACAACGCCTTACCTCATAAGCGGCACAAACAATTCTCTGCGCCGTTGTCTTCGGAATTAAAGTCTTCTCATGGTGTTAATGCTGTTCCCGTGAGAACAGGTGATAATGTGCGCATCATGCGGGGGGACTACAAAGGGTTTGAAGGAAAAATAACCCAAGTTGACCGGAAGAAATACCAGATTTTTGTGGAGGGAGTTACTGGAGAAAAGGTGGATGGAACCACAAGGTTCATCCCAATACATCCATCTAAAGTTATGATTACTCGACTTGACCTTAGTGACCGGTGGCGTAGAGAGTGCTTGGAACGAAAGAGCGGTGGAGGGAAATAGGTTTTGGGAAAGAAAGGTGGGTCAAGACACTTAAAACGAAAGCCAGCGCCTAGATTTTGGCCTATTCATCGGAAAGAACTTGTTTGGACTTTTAAACCCAAACCGGGCCCTCACCCAATTACGCGTTGTTTCCCACTCGCACTTATTCTACGAGAAATCCTTGGGGTTGCAAAAACACGTAAAGAAGCAAAAAAGATTATTTCGAAAGGAAAAGTACAGGTTGACGGGAAAGCTCGACGAGAAGAACTCTTCCCCGTTGGACTAATGGATGTGATATCTATACCTGATGTCGAAAAGTCATACCGTATTCTACCCTCTTCGAGAGGTTTAACTCTCCACTCAATCAAGAAAAATGAAGCCGCGTTTAAACTGTGTCGAATTGAAAACAAGTCGATTGTCAAAGGCGGTAACTTACAGCTTAACCTTCACGAT
>JAYEKF010000127.1:0-4157 GCA_034660895.1 Thermoproteota archaeon
AAGCGGCATTTTCCGGTCTTGGCACGTAAGCGACAGCAACTCCTTTCGGCGTCACCACTGAAGAAAAAACTTTTGGCCACCCATGTTTTTCGGAATCAGGAGGGCAAGCTATCGCTGGATATTTTGTGAAGCCAGCTACCACTCCAGAAAGAGCATCCGACAACCCAGCAATCGTGATGAAAACGATACAGTCTCCACTTTTTTCGTATTTTTGAAGAATATCCAAAAGTCTCTCCAAAGTTTTATGTGCTGAGGCAACGGTGTATTCGCACTTTACTGGAAACTGCTCTTTTTCAAGAAATTGTTCAATTCGTGACGCAAACTTGTAGTCTCGTCTAGAACCCATAAAAATGACGATTTTTTCTTGGGGCATAGTTACACTTTTCCACTGGAGAAAATTTAAGTCTTAATAACTGTTTCCACCCAGTTTCCACCAAGCTGCATACACCAAAAATGTTGGATTTATTCGTATCGAACCAAATATATCGGTTTGCTCGCTTCACGTTTCTTTTCTTCTAAAATTACATCTCGCAACCGTTCGACGCTTCTATCTTCTTGGAGTGTGCGCTTTTCTTGTTTCCTCCCGTGCACAAAATTTTTTTCCTGAATAACTGTTGACACTGTTAAACCTCTCTGTATCTGATGTATTCCTAAACTATAAACTTATCTCGAAAACACGGATGACAACACCCGTTTTTCAAAGCGTGTGAAACAAAGCCAGAAGAAATTCCATCTATTTCTTGCTGTTTTCACGTTGTGTAGTTTCGTTTAAGACTTTCATTAATAGAGAAACGTTTTGTTAAATGGAGTTTTGGGATATATTTTGGGTTCATAAGTCTTATTATTGTCATAGTCAACACCAAAATCGTCCTGTGAAGGATGGATGAACTTTGGAACAAACTTCGGCGTATGTAATAGATTTGACCAAGATTGAGGGAGATGGGTCCTTCTCATGTCCCTACTGCGGAGTCATCATATCTCCTGACGACGAAACCGATGATGTGTACAGCATTGTAGAAACCAAGATGAAGAGCAACACCTTAGAGGAACTTGTAATTCAATGTAACAAATGTGGACATAAAATCCGCTTAGTGGGGTTCCAGACAGAAACCCCACCGTAGAGTTCTGATACACACTCGCAGCGTTTTCCATCACCTCTTGTTACGTCGAGAACCTTGAGTCTAGCTTATTATGGAGTGAAAGACTAACCAGACGCTGACTGAAACGGTTAAATCAAAGCGAACTTTACTTCTTATAGGGAATCAAGCATAAAAATCGTAAGGTTTTTTCCCCCACGTTTTTGAAACAATGCTGAACGTTAGGTGGAATGAAAATCACATAACCCGGTCCAACTCGTTTTTCCTTGTCGCCGCGTACAACCACGGCTTCTCCTTCTAAGATAAAAGATTCATGCTCCCAATTGTGGGTGTGAAACGCTGATTGTCCGCCGGGTGCAATTTCAAAGTAGCGCATCGCGAAGTTTTCCGCTCCATCATCCTTTGTTATTAACCATCTCACTTTAACATTTTTGAATCCTGGTTCAGTTACATCTTCCATCTTTATTTTTGTCAAATGAACCGCCTTAAACCCCAACGAAACCATCTCTTTTAGCTACTCAAAACATTTTGGTATAAAACAATTGTTCTTCTCTGGCAAGAAACAGTAAAGATTATCGCTTTAAAATTTGCATAACATTATTGAACGCTGTTGCACCAATAAAAGCTGAGCAATATGGTGCTTGAAAAGAAAGAAAAAATTTACGTAATTCAAAAACACGCTGCCACTCACTTGCATTATGATTTGAGGCTAGAAATGGATGGAGTTTTGAAGAGCTGGGCGGTTCCTAAAACGCCGCCCACAGAAACTGGGTTAAGACGGCTTGCAGTGCAAGTGGAAGACCATCCAATTGAATATGCGAATTTCGAAGGAACTATTCCGGAGGGGCAGTATGGTGCCGGCGCTGTGGAAATTTGGGATAAGGGACGTTATGTTTTGAAGGAGAGAACTGAAGATAAGCTGGTTTTCAAAATTGAAGGAAAAAAGCTTCGAGGAGTTTACTGCTTAATCAGGTTTAAGGGAAGAAAGAACTGGTTATTCTTTAAAAGGAAACATAATGCTTAAAACTTCTCTCTTTTTTAGTCTTTCCACTCAATCTTTACTTTCCACCCAAAAATTGAATAAGGAGAAGCGTTCAAAAAAATAAACTGCATTTGGTTAAATTAGGTTTCTTAGAGGAGGTTGAAATTGTGGCAGAAACCATTTTAGTTCGAGACATCATGACGAAAAACGTGAAAACAGCAAGAAGAGACTTCACCATTAGAGAGGTTGTCAGAAAAATGAATAAGTTTAACATCGGCTCGGTGGTGATTGTGCAAGAAAAAAGGCCCGTTGGAATAATTACTGAGCGAGACATTTTAAGAAAAATTGTGGAACCCGGATTGGACCCAACGATGATGAAGGCGGGTGAAGTGATGTCTAGCCCGTTAATCTTGATTGATAAAGAAACAAGCGTGGAAGAAGCTGCTAGGCTAATGGCGAAAAGGGGAATCAAGAAATTGCCTATAGTTCAAGACGAAAAACTTGTTGGTATAATTACTAGTATGGATATCGTTCGGATGCAACCAAACCTTCTTAGCTTGCTGGAGGAAAAGATAAGCTATTAGCATGCTATTCTGGGCGGTATTTGGTTCCACAACCTTCGCAGGTTGCATAAAAAATTTTGTCGATTAACTGTTGATGTTCCACACGATTCCACTTTCCGCATTTAGGGCATTTCATGAGCCGGCAGTTTTTTTTGAATATTACATCATGTTTTGAGATTGTGACTATCTTACCCATTCTGGCATCTTCCTGCGTTTTAGGCGTACATTTCCCGGGGGGGCTCACCTATTAATTCGCCCATGCGCTTTAATACCTCTTTGGGAGGCTTCTTGGCGACGTAACTTAACTCTACGTATTTTCCAGAAACAGCCCTCTGAATGACCTTTTTACTGTATTTCATTTTAAGCGCCGCCATCAGGGACATAGTACCTCCCACCGTAATTGTGCGTAAGAGCAGTTGATAGAGCTTCGTCAAATCGGATGGAACAGCCTCTGAGGCGTCAAACCAGTTTTTAACGAACTCGAATCCCTTTGCAGTTAGTACAAGAAAACGTTTACGGCTTCGACGGGAAGGACTTAACATCCTTCTCTCTCCGACTTTCATTTATGTGTCCTTACATTTAAAATTTCGCGATGTTTCCACATTCCAGACATTTTCTTTTTTTTCTAGACGAGCGGGAAAGGCATCTTTTGATTAGTTCCTCTTGGGAAACTTTTGGGCGGTAAACACCTCTGTAAATTGGAGGTTTTATCAGCGTCTTGTGTTTCGTAACCCTTTGGCATTGAGGACAATAAAGCGACACTATTCCCTTCTCCAGTTCTTCGCTCGACATAGACGGTTTAGATACGATCTGCATTTGAATTCTCAAACCCCTGATAAAGCGTTGACGACGCAACAGCTTAAACACAATGGTGATTTGGTTGTTTTTGGTGCGTAGGTTTTAGAAATTTCTTTCAGTAACAAAGGTGTAAATTCTTTATTTTCAAAATCAATAAGTTATACAAACTTGCAAAGCGAAAAGGAGAGCTGATAACAAAAACTCCATGTGAAATTGAGCTTTTTATTCGTCAACAAATAAACAAGACGTATATACTACACAAACATGCACACCAGAAATAGTTTTCTCTCGATCCTTCTACCAGACAAATCCTTCAGATAACTCTTCTAGAAAATATTATGCAATCAGAAATACTTGTCTTGTAGAAACACTCCTTTTAACGAACCCAGCCAGAACAGTTCTATAGAAGAGGACTATAGAATTGGAGTCTGAAAGTAAACGCCGAGATCGCTTACAAATTATGGCTCAAATCCTCCAAATTGCAAAACACGGAAGCCTCAAAACCACCATCATGTACAAAGCCAACCTCAGCTTCGCTCAACTCAACAAATATCTCAAACTCCTACTAAACCTTGAATTACTGGAAGCAAAAAACCAAAACGGCAGAACCGTTTACAAAACCACTAAAAAAGGCTTTAAATACCTCAAAAGCTACGAAGAAATCAAGGAACTCCTACAAAGCAATAACCCGGAAAACCGAAACAGAAATTATCCACC
>JAYEKF010000128.1:0-4153 GCA_034660895.1 Thermoproteota archaeon
CAGATATCGGACCGCCCTCCACCATTGGGTACAGCCGCCTCACCACGCCCATAAGAGACCTTTTTGAAGTTAAGGTGGAAGACGCTTTCTTTGTGGGAAAAACCACTCCTAGCGGAGCGACGGACCGCGCTATCAGCGGGCTAAAAAAATTGGAAAGCAACGCTCAAAGGTCGAGTGTAAATTTTCTGATCATAAACACAGATGGGTGGGTTGAAGGTGAAGAGGCGGTAGAGTATAAGGTTCGGTTGGTTGAGAGTGTTGGCGCAGGGGTTGCGGTGGGAATAGAAGACAAGGATGAGTTGGCGCAGATTTTATCCTCTTTGAAGGCGTTGAACGGGTTGAACGTTTTGTCAGTGGGTTCTCCTTCGGCTATAAAGAAAAGGAGTCCTGAAAAGAGGAAAGGCTTGCGGGAGCTTGGCTACAAGAAGTATTTAAGAAAGGCTAGAGTGCGGTCGTTTCCGTTGAGTTGGGTTAAGATTAAAGGGGCAATATTGGGTAGCGGTATTTCCCCTAGTAAGGAGCGGAGGAGAAAGATTGAGGAAATGTTAAACACACACCCTTTATACTGTGAAGAGAGCGCAGATTTTTTGTTGTTAGTATTCAGGAGAGGAGAATGGGTGGATGAGATGCAGGTGCTTAGTTTGGAAGGGCAGTTCAAGAAGAAGGTGAAAGTGTTTTGGGAGGGTGATGAGAGCGGGTTACTGGTTGGTTTGCATGGTGCGGATGATGGGTTTTTGGGAATTGGCGTTTTGCGTAGTGTTGACTTTGTAAGGGAGGAATTGAAGGTTTACACGTCCGTTGAAGAGGAGGTGGGTATGGTTCGTTTTGGCGGGGTAAGGTTGGATGAAAAAGGCGGCGAAGTTGGTGAATGCAAAGTTTTTTGCTGAGTAATTCCTCTGCGCGTTTTAGCCTTCGAACAGCGATGAAGTTTTTCATTAGGGCAACAACTAACAAACAACACAAAATTGAACGCGCTAACACAAAAACTCACATGGTTCATATTTTAAACTCACCTAATTCACGCGTAAAAGCAAACCAAAACAAACACAGCTTAACATACAGAACAAAAAGCAACCCGTCCACCACACAAAACAACCTCCACCCCCTCTACTAAACCATAGTGCACATATAAACACAAAATCAAAAACCTTTTCCTATGTTTCTCACTTTTAGTTTAGTATTCTTTATCTTCGCTTTCTGAAGATTTTGCCTCCGTCATGGTATTCGCCTGTGACATCCTCGAAACCTACTTCTACAAGTTTAAGGGCTTCCTCTACGTTGTGGGCTACTTTAACATGGTATTCGTCAGCTTTGTCTGCCTCGAACAGTGCTTTCTCTATGGCGATGTATATCCGGGTGTTTGCGATGTTTTTGTGTCCAAGCAGTCCTTTCACATGGAGTATATCTTTGGTTCTGTGATATTCCATGGTGGCTTTCCAGTATCGGAAGATGCGGAAGGTTATCCTTAACAGCCATGGATTGTTCAGTTTTTTAGCGAGCCGTTTCTTTGCTTCTGTGAAGTTTGATATTATGGAGAGCATCTTTGTCGGGTAGAATATAAGCTTCGATTTCTTAGGCAAACTTAGGATTCTGTCGATAAGGTTTGCGCTTACGCGGTTTTTTTCGGGTTTGCTACCTTTTTCAGGTTCGTTTATCATTATAAGTTTTCTTTGAGGGTCTACGTCTCGCCATCTAGGCCTTGTGATTTCACCGCCTCGCATAGACGAAGGAGACAAGTTAAATGGTGATGGATGGAGAGTTAAGTGCAAATGAGTCGTATAACATTTCTAATTCATAGATGACAAGGTGCGCTCTGCACTCCAAAACGGATACTACTGGATGGATACACAGACGCGCAAATCTGAGTCTGGTCTCAACATGTTCGTTATACTGTATAAAGTAAGTATTTGATAGAGTCTATTCGTAATATTGTATGCTGAAAAATGGCTTCACTGAATGTGCATTTAGAGAAATACAAGCTTTTCAGAAGGGACGCTCAAAACGAAAGTAATTCAATTCCAACAAGAATCGAGGCTATATTCGAAGCTTGTTTTCATTTAATCGAAGCATGCATGGCAAAGAATGGATTACATATAAACAAGCATCAACGAGTAAGATCAATGGTTATCGGTTATGGCGACGTTTTTAAAGACAATTCCGAATCAGTTTGGAGAGCATTTCAAGAATTGGAAAATCAAATCCGCCCAGGTCAAGCGTATGGTGGAAAAATCGATGGTCCGCAGCTTGAGAGAGCGAAAGGTCTTATGAATAAAATAGAGAGCGTGTGTAATACAGTATTACGAAACACATAAATTATAGAGCTCGCAATATTGTATTCAGATGATTTCCATGCAGGAACAGTTCAAAAACCTCGCATTCGAGTTCGTCAAACAAGTTTCAAGCATTCCCAAAATATATGGAATTTTCTTGTTTGGGTCGGTTGCTAAAGGAGAAGCGGATGCAAAAAGCGATATCGATTTCTTGATAATCCTAGATACGCAACAAGACCCGAATCAACTGGAAGAAAGAAACGAAGTGTCAAAGGTCGCGCTAGACTTAGAGAAAAGATTCAACAAAGACATTCAGCTTGTATTCTCTAACATGAACTTCGACGGGCTTGATGGACAATTTGTGGAAGAAGTCTTGAAAGAAGGGGTTATGCTCTTCGGAAGAGTTCCTATAATCATAGATAAGAAGCTAGGATTTACACCATATACTCTAATCCACTATAGGTTGACCAACCTTAGTAAATCAGACAAAATGAAGGTGAAAAGGGCACTCTACGGATATAAGACTAAAAGACGATACAAAGGAAAGGTATACACTAGCCACATGAACGGACTTGTTAAGAAGTTAGATGGAAAGAGAACCGGAATAGCGTCCATCTTGATTCCACATAGAAAGTCAAGACCGGTGCTCGACACATTGGAGAAAATTGGCGCAAAAATCAATAAAATAACTGTCTGGCTTCGGGAAGTCAAGTTTGAAACCAGATTTGACTCAAAGAGATTCTTGTCCAAAATTGATATATTCATGAATATTCAAGAAAAAAGTACGAAAGTCAAGATATTAGAGAGAATAAGACATCAAACTACAGATCTACCATATGACGGAATGCCTGAAAACGTTAGAAACATGGTCATGACTTTGTTGTCCAAGTTGCGGGTTGAAATCGAAGATAAAGCAGTGAGGAAGCGTTGTCTTAATATTTTATCTATAATTTCAGGTAGAAGAGACGACGTAGTAAACGCAAAAGTGAAAGAGCTATTTTTGAACAAAATCCAAGGAACTTATGATGGTTTGTCGATTGAAGAAAAAAAGTACGCTCTAAATATCCTTCAAAGACTACAAAGATATAATCCAAAAATCATAAATCAGTTAATGACCGAAGCTGTTGAAAAGTGGACACGAGTTGAGTTTCAAAACCTTCTTAACTCAATAGAGTTTGATAGACTAAATGAAGAAGAAGCAGAGCAGCTTAGAAATCGTTTGTGGAATTGGAGAGCTCGTGCCAAGAGAAAAGAAGAGGAAGAAAAAGTAGATCGGATCGATAAGATCTTGGAACTTTACGTTTTCCATTGATTTTGGCAAACGACCACCAAGCGCACCTCTCTGCTGGGCCAAAAAGTTGCGTGCTTACCTTTTGCACACATGTATAGGCTGGAAACAGAAAAAGAGGATATGTAGGAGATGTCTCCAATAGCTTACTAAAAACCTTTAAAAGACCAAAACAAACCCAACAAGCAAGGCGAAAAACAAAAGTGCAAAACAAACTTTTCGGAAGCTCAGGCATCAGAGCTGTCGTCAACAAACAACTAACTCCAACACTCACTCTCCAAACAGGATTAGCCATCGCCACATACACCAACCAAGGGAAAACCCTCGTAGCCCATGACGCACGCACCAGCAGCCAAATGCTACAAAACGCCGTAACAAGTGGACTGTTGTCAGGGGGCTCGAACGTTTACAAACTAGGGCTTCTTCCCACTCCAGTTCTTGCGTTTCTCACCAAAAAACTGAGAGCCAAATGTGGAGTGATGATTACAGCGTCTCACAACCCACCAGAATATAATGGAATCAAAATATTCAACCAGGACAGTACACCCTACAACCAAAAACAACAAAACAAAATCGAAGAAATAATCGGAAAAGG
>JAYEKF010000129.1:0-19650 GCA_034660895.1 Thermoproteota archaeon
ATGAAAAACTAAAACGCTTAATTCTTAACCTATTACCTTTCACGCACGGGTGTGTAGCTGAAGTTGTCTAACGGCTCTCAGTTGGTAAATCTAATTGTGATGTCTCTCAGCTACCTCAAGAATACTGTTGCTGGTAACATCAAAAACTCCGTATGGCAATAACGATTTATGGTTAATGTTCGTTTTTGTGTCTCCAACTCTATGTGCCATCTACAAGAATGTTACAGAACCAAAGGTTATCACAGATACAATTAATATAAGAACTAAATTTTTTGTTTTCATCTTTATGTCACCTTTTGTTAAACTTTAGGTATTTACGTTTTTTCTCGTATCTTTTCAAGTTTAAAAATAACATGTTTACATAAGTCAAATAAAGAATATCTAAATTTTTTCATTATGACTACTTTGAGATTGTTTTGTTCGAAAAGTTTGTTCCATCGTTCTGTTTGAATATAGTTGTATGGAAGAGAAATACCGTATGGAAAGTTGCTGATATAATCGAATGTTTTTAAGAGTTTGAGGTCAAATTTGTTTTTCCAGTAATGGTCTTTTATAAGTATGTATTTTTTAGTAACTCTTTTTGCTTCTTTAATTATATTATTTGGGTTTGAGTCGTGGTGTAGTACATCAATAATTATTACACAATCAAAAGAGTTGTTTTCAAACGGTAATCTTGCTCCATCACATTTTACAATTGGAATAAAGGCTCTAGATTGTGGATGAACATCCACTCCAATGAAATGTTTTCCTGTTTCTTTTTCTATACGATAAGCTAATCTTCCATAACGACTACCAACATCTAATATTTCATTTGAGCCTTTCAAAAAAAGATTTAAAATTGCGCTTAACCGCTGAAACCGTGATGGAAGTGACACTTTTTCATTGAATAATTTGAATAATCTGCCATAGTTAACTATTTGTCTTGGTTTTTTCATTTTTGAATTTTTACTCCTTTTTTGAAAGAGTGTTAGATGAAGAACATTATTGATAGATAATTGTTGTTAATGTTGCGGTTAGTATGATTAAACCTTTTTGTGGTTTCTATTTTTACTGGTGGGTAGAGCGATATAATTTTTTTGCGTTTTCATGTACAATTTTCTGACGATTGTTAGGGTTGTAAGGAGGGTTAGAGGCTTGGGATGTGATGTTGTATGTCTATTGTCCATGTGGTTGTTGGTAGCATGAGCAGTAGTGGGGTGAATAGGTAAATGTATATACTACTGATAATTTTTTATTTCAAACAGAGTGGAAAAAATCTTTACGTGGTCGCAGAAAACCTCTCGTAAACTATTGCAAATTCTTGTAGGAAACTTATCCCTTATTTTACCGTTTTTCAGCGCGCGCACAACTTTCTCCTGCTAATAAGAAGATGATGTATGGAGTAAATATTTAGGTGAGAGTGACAGAAACCTAAAAGGGAAGGATGGTGCCCATGTCAGCTACAATCATTCAAAAAATATTAGACGGGTGTTATGAAGGAAAACACGTAGACATCAGAGGGTGGGTTTATCGGAAACGCGAAAGCAAATACACTCGGTTCCTAATAATACGTGACGCCACAGGAATCATTCAATGCACTTTCAAAAAAGACAGCTCGGCGTGGGGTGATGCAGAAAAAGCGTCGATTGAGTCCTCCGTTACGCTGAGTGGAACAGTTAAGCGAGACAAGCGGGCTCCAGGAGGATTTGAGATAGTTGTGGATAAACTGACCATTGTTGGGTTGGCTGAAAAGTTTCCAATCACGAAGTATCAGAGTGAAGAGTTTCTGCGTGACGTTCGACATTTATGGTTGCGAAGCCGAAAAATGAATCACATCATGAAAGTGCGGAGCGAAGTGCTTCAGTTCACGCATGAACTCTTCCGAAAAAGTGGATTCGTTGAGGTTTCGCCGCCCATGTTCATCTCCAGCGCCTGCGAAGGAGGTTCCACGCTGTTCGGTTTGAAATATTTCGATAAGGATTTATATCTCACACAAAGCGCTCAATTGCATCTTGAGGCGTTGATTTACTCGTTGGAGAAAGTTTATTGTGTGGCACCGTCTTTCCGAGCGGAGAAAAGCCGAACTATACGCCACCTCACGGAATACTGGCATGTAGAAGCAGAAGAAGCCTTCACAACTATGGAGGACCTAATGAGGTTAGAAGAGAACCTTGTAAGCTACGTATGTCAAAAAGTGGTGGAGCAATGCAAAAGAGAGCTTGACGCTTTAAACGTGAAAGCTGAAAAACTGGTTGAAATAAAGCCGCCGTTTCCAAAAATCACCTACGCCGAAGCCGTCGAAACCCTGCAGAAAAAAAATTCCAAAATCAAGTGGGGAGAAGACTTCGGATACGAAGACGAGAAGACTTTGGCGAAACAGTTCGATAAACCCGTGTTCATTCACACTTATCCTAAGCAGACAAAGGCGTTTTACTGCAAAACTTATCGGGATAATCCGGAACTTGCTATGTCCGTCGACTTGCTTGTTCCAAGAATAGGTGAAATCAGCACAGGTGGCGCTAGGGAGGACAATAAAAGTAAGTTGCTCGCAAGGTTGAAGGAGCTTGGCTTACGGCGGGAAGACTATGATTGGTACATTGACCTACGCAGGTACGGCACGGTTCCGCACACCGGCTTCGGATTAGGTGTGGAACGCCTGCTGGCGTGGATGCTGAACTTAGAGAGCGTTATGGAGGCCATTCCGTTCCCACGAACTGTTAGAAGATTCTACCCGTAGGCGGAGAGCAAAACCTAAAAGTTGAACTTGTTTTGTTACAAGACAAACGGCGACCACCATGAAGAGTGAAATGTGGCATGCCATGAAAGTGGAGGAGGTCATGGATGCTCTAAAGACAAGTCCGGAAGGGTTAAGTCAAGACGAAGTCAAGCGACGACTTGAAGAGTTCGGACCCAACGAGTTGAAAAAAGAAAAAGGGAAGTCGCCTATAAAACTCCTCATTGAACAGTTTGCCAGCATTTTAATAATTATACTACTAATAGCCACAGCGCTCTCAATGGTGGTGGGTGAAATTTGGGACGCAACTGTTATCCTCGCAATAGTTGTCGCATGCGCAGTTTTAGGCTTCACCCAAGAGTACAAGGCGGAGAAAGCCCTAGAAGCCCTAAAGAAGATGACGGCTCCAACAGCCATAGTTTTACGTGAAGGTAAAGAACTGGAAATCCAAACAAGCGAGATTGTTCCTGGAGACATCACGATATTGCATACAGGAGACAAAGTGTCTGCCGACGGAAGACTCATCGAAGCTGTTAATCTACAAACGGATGAAGCCCCCTTAACAGGTGAATCCACACCTGTAGACAAAGCAGTTATGCCTTTGCCGGAAGCCACCGCAGTTTCGGATAGAAAAGACGTGGTTTTCACTGGAACAGCCGTGACTTATGGGCGTGGTAAAGCCGTTGTCACATCAACTGGCATGAACACCGAATTTGGAAAAATCGCGAAGATGGTTCAAGTTACAGAGGAGGAGCAGACACCCCTTGAGAGGAGGATGGCAGAAGTTGGAAAGTGGCTTGGAATCTTCTCAGTTGCGGTCTGCGCTATAGTTGCAGTTTTGGGCATCCTAATAAGAGGCACGCATCCGCTCGACATGATTTTGTGGGGAATCAGCTTAGCAGTTGCTGCGGTTCCCGAAGCGTTGCCGGCGGTGGTAACGGGTGCCCTCGCCGTAGGCATGTACCGTATGGCTAGAGAAAACGCTGTGGTTAGAAGGCTACCCGCCGTTGAAACTTTGGGTTGCACAAGCGTCATTTGTTCAGATAAGACGGGAACAATGACTAAGGGCGAAATGACTGTGAGAAAAATTTATGTAAATGGACAAACGGTGAAAGTTATCGGCGTCGGCTACGAACCGAAAGGAGAATTCTACAATAACGGCGACAAACTTGGTGTTGCCGACGAAAAGGAGCTTAATCTCCTTCTAAGAATTGGAGCTTTATGTAACGACTCTAAACTGGAACAGAAGAATGGGCAGTGGGGAATAAGGGGGGACCCAACAGAAGGCGCTATGGTGGTTGCTGCGGCTAAAGCGGGCTTATGGAAACAAGAGCTTGAAAAAGAAAAGCCGCGTGTAGGCGAGGTTCCTTTCTCCTCTGAAAGAAAGCGAATGACCACCGTCCATCCAATGTCTAATGATTTAAACGTAGCCTACATGAAGGGGGCTCCCGAAATCGTCCTAGAACGATGCACCAAAATCTACAAGGATGGAAAAGTCCGCAACCTTACAGATGAAGACAGAAAAAAATTATTGACGGTGAACGAGTGCATGGCAAAGGAGGCTCTAAGAAACCTAGCCGTGGCGTACAGAGAATTACCAAAGTCGCTAACATCTTTCACTGAAGCAATTCCGGAAAAACAATTCACTTTTGTTGGAATAATGGGGATGATTGACCCTCCACGGGAAGAAGTGAAAGAAGCTCTTAAATTGTGTAAAAAAGCAGGCATAAAATCCGTTATGATCACAGGCGACCACAAACTAACCGCCGTCGCCGTGGCTAAAGAACTAAAATTAATCGACAAAGAGAATCCAAGCAACGTTCTCACCGGAACGGAACTAGACGAGCTCAACGACGAAGAATTCGAAAAAATTGTTGACAACGTTACAATTTATGCTCGAGTTTCTCCAGAGCACAAGGTGAGAATATTGAAGGCTCTAAAGAAAAAGGGAAGCATCTGCGCCATGACCGGAGACGGTGTGAATGATGCTCCAGCGTTGAAAATGGCTGACATGGGAGTTGCTATGGGAATCACTGGTACAGAGGTGACAAAAGAAGCATCTGACATGGTTTTGACTGACGACAACTTCGCCACAATTGTTGGAGCAGTTAAGGAGGGACGTGAAATTTACGGTAACATCAAAAAATACTTGGCGTATCTGCTCCGCTGCAACATTATGGAAATATTGGTAATGTTCATCGTAATGATGATGTGCCCCCCACCGCAATTCGATGTACCCACCGGCGTTCTGCCGCCAGCCATAGCTCTCACAACCATACAAATTCTTTGGGTGAACCTAACAACCGACGGCTTACCAGCCATAGCGTTAGGAGTAGACCCAGGGGACCCAGATTTGATGGAGAGAAAGCCAAGAAACCCTGAGGAAAGCGTTTTCACAAAAGATGTAAAAATCTACTTAACTACGGTTCCAATTTTGATGACTGTGCTTCTTTTAGTTGGTTACTTCTATTATCAACCTTGGTTAGGCAAAAATCAGTTGTTAGAAGCTCGAACGCAGTTGTTTACAGCCATGGTTTTCATGGAATTGGTGAATGCCCTTTGTGCACGGTCGCTGAAGCACACTGTTTTTAAAGTTGGAGTGTTCAAAAACAAATTTTTGTGGCTTGCAATACTTTCATCAGCGGGTCTCCAATTTCTCGTGCTTTACACTCCCCTAAACAGCCTGTTTGAAGTGACTTATCCAGACATGTTTGATTGGGCTTTAACGATAGGTTTTACAGCGTTCACGTTCTTCGCCATAGAACTCGGCAAATACTTAGGGAGCAAAAAATCCAGAACATAAAATATCGTAAAGGAAACAAGCAAACCGATAACTGACTCTAAGGATAGAAAATATTAATGCTTAAAATAAGATTTCAGATTGACTGGCTGTGGATGGTTTGTTAATGGAGCGTTAGCCATGAGTTCGCACAGGCTGAGTAAAGCGGCTGTAGCCATAGGCGGTTTTCTGATATTCATAGGCGTCTTAATGGTTGGAGTGTTTGCTTTAACCCTGACCAAGGTCGTTGACGTTGACGCACTTGAAGAAATATTGGAAAATGTAGATTATCAAACGCTATTTTTGGGAGTGCTGTTAGCAATTGGAGCAATTGATGTAATCTCAGGAGTAATACTGAGGCGTCGGTGAGCTATATGGGAGGCATCATCAAAGTAGTTAAGAAAGGCCTTACAATCATTGTTGGTGCGGCGCAAACTACCTTAGGTGCGTCAGCGGTTATTCTATCTTACCTCCTTTACATCAACCTTTTCGGTATACAAACATGGCTAAACATACCCCCAGAATTTCTTCCTTTCCAAATTTTGATGCTCATGGTTTTCGGCTTTTTCTCCATCATAAGCGGGTTATTTCTTCTCACCGAAAAAGCAGAGTCACCATGACGGAGGACAACGATATTTGAAAATGAAAAGAGAGCTTGGGCTTTTCAGCGCGGTGATAATAGGGTTAAGCGGGGCGATAGGGTTCGAAGTTTTTGTGCTGCTTGATTACGCTTATCTTCGACTGGCTGGACCAGGTATGGTCTTAGCACTTTTGCTAGGCGGGCTGATAAACCTGTTGATTATGCTCAGTTATTGCGAACTTAGCGCAGCCATCCCTGAGGTCGGCGGCGAATACACCTATACAAAAGCTGCGTATGGAGGCTTTGTCGCTTTTATGTCAGGCTGTCTAAGATGGCTTGCAAGCGTGTTCGGCGCAGCATTAGCCGCCCTAACCTTCACTCAGCAACTCTCATATCTTTTCTCAAAAGTTGTTCCTGCAGTTGAAGGTGTTATCTCAGCCCAAACGCCGTTAATAGCCATGATTGTGGTCGTCATTCTAGCGGCTCTAGAGGTTAGAGGAGTGAAAAAAGTTGGAGCCATTATAGTCACCGCGTTCCTAGCATTATTCGCCGTTTTTGTTGCTAGTGGATTCTGGCATGGACTGACCTCACCACAAGTATTTCCAAAGCTTCTACCAGACGGTTTTTTAGGAGTTTTTGCAGCCACCGCCTACATGTATCCAATGTTTTTCGGAATGAGAGCTCTTGTAGCAGGCGCTGTCCAGATAAAAGAGCCGGAGAAAAACATCCCTAGAGCCATACTTCTGTCAGCGTTGTTGATGATACCTATCTACTTCAGTATCGCTTACGTGACTGTTGGCGTCGTTTCGCAGGGAGACGCATATTCACCACTGGTCAACTTTGCGGCTGAAAAAATTATGGGCGTACCAGGCGGGGTCTTATTTGGAATCAGTGGTATGGTTGCAAGTCTATCCGCTCTGGGAACATCCATATTTGTTCAGTCAAGCATCGCCTGTGGGATGAGCAGAGACGGATATCTGCCCAAAATCCTACTTTCGATTCATCAGCGTTTTGGAACTCCTTACATAGCAGTTATCGCTGGCTCTTCTTTCATAATGTTCTTAAGCAGTATCGGTGCTGTGGAGTTTTTTGCCTACGCGGCGAGTTTCGGGTCTATTCTCGTCTTTGCTTTAGTTAACCTCTCTCTTCTGAGGCTTAGAGAGAAGAAGCCGTATCTGAAGAGGCCTTTTAAAGCTCCTTTATATCCTTTCACTCCTATCGCCGGATTTGTTATGTCCATTGTGCTGCTTGCGTTTCCTATGTTCCTAGGCGACGTTAACGCTATAAGTGCGCTTACGTCGGGTCTCGGGTTGATGGGGTTAGTCTTAGCGATTTATTACCTAAAAATGGTAGGGCGTTATCGCTTGAGGGTTGCTGTGGGAGGAATCAGCTTGGGTATAGGGGTTTTCGTTGGGTTGCTGGCTTGTCTTATCGAAATAGGGTTTGTCCCACTCGTCCTATCCCCCGTTTCTTTTTATTTCTTAATATTTATCAGCGTACTCTCCATTCTGGCAGGCGTCTTGAATGTTACCACGCGTACACCCAAGATTTTTTAACTGTTCCATTTGGATATTCATTTGTGGGCGAAATGCCGAAAAAGAGAAAAAGAAAGGAAATTGTGGTTACTGCTCCTACTTTTAGACGCGAAGAAGAGCTTCTTAGAGACACCAGTGGAGCTGAGGCATTTGACGTTTTTAAGGCATCTGGGAAAATAGGGAGACATTTATCTGTCTTAATGATTATTGTTGGCGTTTTGCTTTCCATTTTCTCTGCATACAGCATCATAACCTCTACACCTTTTTTATTTTCCAATCCCTTTTTCATTGGCACTCTAGGCTTCCTTGGAGCAATCAACGTCTTTTGCGGATTAATATTATTAGCAAAGGAATAGATAAACGCTTCAATTCTCGGTTGAAAGGCATCCGTTTAGGGGTGCGCAAGAGCATCTGCGCGTGCATATATACTCCTTGCCGATATGCAATTTTTGTCTTTAGAATCTAAATTTTTGCTTAATTTTTCTTAGGTGTTTTTGGCGTATTAAATGTAGTTTGTGGATTGTTGTTGCTGGCAAGAGAGTAATCATTTTTGGGTTTGGTTTTTTTGGAGATAATGAGAAGACTTATCAATACCAAACAAGTAATGACTGTTAAACGTGTTTGAGGTTTTTATATGGCAGAGAAAAAGCGTCCAGAAGGAGCAAAGGTCCCACGAAGGGAATACTACGAGAAGGTACGGTCAAAATCTAGAGAGGCACTTTTAGGAACTGTTCCGTCAATAGTATTGTATGTAGTAGCTGCGGTGCTTGTGTGGCTCTTCGGTCGCGTCGTGTTCTTGCCGATAGCCAAGGGCATTGAATGGTATGGATACCCCCTCCCGCAGATTCTAAACTTCATTATACTGGCTGCGTTGGCAGGATTGGTGTTAAGGGTACTCGTGGATGTCCGTCGGGCAGTTGACGCCGCAGCTGGCATCGTCGCCTGTGAAATAGGAGCACCCTACGATGTTTCATCAGAAGAGATTGGACACTACAAGACCGCGTTTAGGGGAATACTATATGTGATAGTTGTGTCACTGGCTTTCATGCTTTTCGCAGACTATCTAGCGGACATACACCCAGGGTTATCAGGCGTAGCATTGATTGGTATCGTCGTATGGGCAATATACCAGATCTGGAGTTCCGTTCGAGCGATCTCAGAGGAAATCAAGCGCTATTCATCTGAATGGGCTAAGAAAATACGTTAACACGGTTAGTAGCCTAGAAGACGGTGAAGTGTTAGTGAGGCTTCTAACCAAAATCACAGGGCTATCAACAATACTAATCGTTAATCTCCTCTTTTTTCTAGTTCTTCCTACGTATTTTCCTGAAACTTTTAAGAAGGTGTTTCAGATAGCACCGTGGCCAGACGACGTTGAAAAAACAGTTGCAATATTTCTCGGTCTTGCAATAGCGGTTATGTCATCCAGCTTAATAACATATACCTTAGTGCAGCATGTTCGAAAATCGTTATAACGAGGGGTAGGGAGTTGAGCGAAGAAGAGGAAGCCGAAGCTCGTGCCGAGCTGGCTGACACAATGAAGAAACACTTACCGAACACCTTCAGAAACCTTTCTACTGCGGTGCTCATATGGCTCTTCGGGGTTCTAGTTTACTTACCAGCCGCCCGCAGGATAGAGTCCACAGAGGTCCCGCTCATTTGCGGCCTAACCGTTCTTATAGGTTTCTCAGTCTTCGTCTTTAGAGGCTTTGACGGATTTAGGTGTTTGCTGGATGCCTCGTCAGATGTTCTGGCTTATGAGTACAGGCGGAGGAGGAAAAAGGTGAAGGCTTCCATAGAACAGTTGAAGACCGTGACTAGATGCGTAGTTTTCGTCGTGGCAGCTCTGATTATATATGGACTGTACTCGCCGTTGCTCGCGGCCATATACCCATCGTTAAGTGGATTAATGCTTGTACTAGTAATTCTGTGGATTTTTTGGATGATCTTTAGAGTCATAACTACATTGACTGCAGGCAAATAATATATAGTAAATTTTATGAAAATTTTGGGCAGTTAAGATTCAAGTTGCTGTTTGCATTGTAGACGACTCTGCCTAAACCTGTTTGCTCGTTGACTTTACATATAGAGAAATTCTGCGCTTACTAAACGATTATAGAATGACATACCCCAGCGCGCACATCTAAAGATTTTATATGCACTCTGAGAATACAAATGAGTTAACAAAACGGCGCTGTGAAGGTTGGCGCATTGGCAGTCGAAGAAATAGTGGTTAAGAGGATATGTAAACGATATGATATTTCAATTCGCGCTCGCTTTGTTATAGCTAAAATTTAAATCTTGGTGTTTGTTCCTAAGCGTCAGAGGCGAATTACATTAGATGGGACAGAAAACAGGCGTAAAGCCTTACTACAAGATATTTGTACGTTTAGGAGGTTTATCTGGACATGAGAAGGCGATGACTGAAACACTAATTGTTGACGGAGATGCTCTTTACGCTTGGTGAATTCGTTACTGCCTTGATTTTGATATTTGCTGCATCTTCTCTAATTTACCTATTTGGTCGTTGGTTGTCACCTAAGTCTATTCGAAGCGAAAATGGACAATCTACGTATGCTTGTGGAGAAAAAGCAGTTTTTCCAAAATTAAAAATTAACGTGTCGTTGTATAAGTACCTCATCTACTTTGTGATTCTGGATTCCTCGGTGTTACTAGTAGCCTTCGCCTCTCTTGCACTCCGTACAGCAAACATTTTACTTTTTATGTTTTACTTGTTCATAATGCTTGTATCATGTTTCCTTCTTCTCGGAGGAGGCGACCAGTAACGTGTTGCGCTAGTCTTGTAAAGTGGGCTAAAAAAAGGTCACCATGGATTCTTCACTTTAATTCTGGAGCATGCAACGGCTGTGACATCGAAGTTGTTGCGCTCTTAACACCTAGATACGATATTGAACGATTCGGAATCCTACTTGAGCCATCACCAAGACACGCTGACGTTCTGCTAGTCACAGGTCCCGTTACTAGGCAATGTGCAGATAGGCTGAAGCGTATTTATGAACAGATGCCTGAACCCAAGTTTGTCGTGGCAATAGGTGCATGTGCTTGTTCAGGCGGCGTGTTCGAGGGAAACTACAGCGTGCTGGGAGGAGTAGATAAAATTATTCCAGTGGACGTTTATATTCCCGGTTGCCCACCAAAACCTGAAGCAATAATTGACGGAATTGTGAAGCTGCTTAAATCAGCGAAGGAGGCAAAGCCTAACGACAAGCGTTGAACAAATGATTTTGACGGTGCTTAGCAATAAATTAGGAGAAAAAATCCTACAAACCAAAACTCCGCAACCTAAAAAATCTTTATTCGAGTTAACGCTGGGGTTCACAGAGACGCTTTGGAAATCTTGTTCGAAAAAGACGAAAGCGCGGGCGTATCAGCGATTACAGGCGTGGATTTGGGAGAAGCAATTGAACTAATGTACCATGTCCGTACACGGGGCATCATAGTTACAATTAGAACCGAAGTACCCAAGAAAGATGCGAGAATCAGGAGCATAACCGGCTTGGTTCCGGGCGCAAATTTTCATGAAAGGGAGGTTGCCGACCTTTTTGGCGTAACCTTTGAGGGTCATCCAAACCCTGAAAGATTAATCCTCCCAGAAGACTGGCCGAAAAACCTTTTTCCACTCAGAAAGGATGCTGAGATTACGAATATTGAGAACAAGTTGGAGAATGTTACTGTGTTTGATGAAGACAAGCAGTCTTCAGATGGAGGAACGCTGACAAACATCATCATGGGACCACAACATCCTGCTTCGATTGAGCCGGAGAAGTTTTCCTTAAAAGTTGATGGAGAAATTGTGAAAGAGGTTAAACCTCGCATCGGTTATGTTCACAGAGGAATCGAGAAAGCGGCGGAAAAACGCACTTACTTACAGGATATTTACTTGGTTGAAAGAATATGTGGCATCTGTAATGCTGCTCATGCCGCGGGTTTTTGTCAAACGGTGGAAGCAATAATGGGAACGAAAGTACCGCCCAGAGCCAAATATCTACGCACAATAGTTTTAGAGCTAAACAGGATTCAAAGTCACATGCTCTTGTTAGGACACGCCGGCCTCGAAATGGGGTATGAATCATTTTTTCAATACATGTGGCGTGACCGGGAACCCGTAATGGATACAATGGAGTTGCTTACTGGCAACAGGGTTATCACTTCATTTATCACCATTGGAGGCGTAAGACGAGACTTAAAAGAAGAAAAAATTCCGAAAATCAAAGCAGAACTAGCAACTTTGAAGAAAAAAATGAGTTTCCATAAACATCTTTTTGAGAGAGACCTTACTTTAAAAATGCGAACGGAAAACGTTGGAGTGCTGACCAAACGGGATGCATTAAAATTGTGCGTCGTCGGTCCAGTGGCGCGTGGTTCAGATGTGAAGATGGACGTTAGGAAGGACGACCCCTACGCCGCTTACGACGAAATTCCCTTTAAAATGATAACTTACAGCGAAGGGGATTCCTGGGCAAGACTGATGGTTCGCCTCGACGAAATCAGCGAAAGCGTCGACACAATAAACTATGCATTAGACAATCTACCAAGTGGACCTTACAGAGTTCGAGTTCCTAGAATTGTGCCTGCTGGAGAAGCGTTTACTCGTGTTGAAGCGCCGAGAGGCGAACTATTCTATTATGTGAAAAGCAACGGCACAGCCTATCCTGAACGTGTTAAAGTGCGTACTCCAACATTCTCGAACATTCTATCTTTCGTCCAAATCGCAGAAGGCGGCAACATAGCAGACGTGCCCGTCAGTTTCATAAGCCTAGACCCATGCTTCGCTTGTAACGACAGATGTTTCTCATGCACCACTAGACAAGGAGGCTAAAAATGAGCCTAGACTTAACATTCATTTTTCGTGTGCTAATCTTTCCAGGCTTCACCTTCATTCTTCTACTTACATTATTCTGTGACTGGGTTGAAAGAAAAATAGAGGCGCGAATGCAGAACAGAATCGGTCCTACTTACACTGGTCCTGCAGGCATTCTACAGCCCATCGCTGATTTCGTCAAATTGTTAACGAAGGAAAACGTGGTTCCAAGCAATACTAAGAGTGTTGTTTTCAGGTTTGCGCCTATTCTCTCCTTTTCAATATTCGTTTTCGCGTTGTTCTTCTTACCCATAGATGGTGCAAATGTGATTCTCAATTCAAGTTTTGAGGGTGACTTGGTTTTTGTTCTGGCGTTAGTAACGGTTGCTAACTTTTTCCTCTTTCTTTCTGGGTGGTCTTCAACCAACCCCTACAGCGTGATAGGCGCTACTAGAGTTTTAACACAATTTCTCGGCTATGACATACCTCTTTTCATTCTTGCTTTAACTCCTGCTTTCCTTGCAAATGATCTCACCATCTCAACCATCGCAGCTAATCAACCTGTTCCATTTGTTCTTTTGATTCCGTGGGCTTTTGTGTTGTTCATCATCACTCTTCAGGCAGAGTTGGAGAAGGACCCATTTGATGTTCCCCACGCCGAAACTGAGATAGTGGGTGGTTACGAAACCGAATATGGGGGTTGCCTATTGGCTTTTCTTAAGCTCGCTAAAGACGTGCAGATTGTTTTAGGCGCAGTTATGGTGGTTGAGTTGTTCTTAGGCGGTCCGTATGGACCGGTGTTTCTCGGCTTACCAGCATTCTGGTACACATTATGGTTCCTGCTTAAAGTTGTCTTTGTTGTTTTAATCACGGAATATTTAACCTGTGTATTCGCAAGATTGCGCATTGATCAAGTACTAGTTGTTAACTGGCGCGTGTTGATGCCGCTCTCAATTCTATCGCTTGTTGCAACCGTTCCAGTGGCGTTTTGGCTTAATACACTAGTGGGATGAGAAGATGGCTAAAAAAATCAAGCTGTCGCCGATGTTGAAAGAGGTGTTTTCTCAAATTTTCAAAAGACCCGCCACTCGAAAATATCCCGAGGTCAAACCGGAAGTTCCTGATGGTTTCCGTGGTAGGCAGATATTCGATGTAGACCTTTGCATCGGCTGTGGCTTGTGCGCTAGAGATTGCCCTACAAAAGCCATTGAAATGATGGATGTTGGAGGGAAGAAAAGACCGTTGTTTCATCTCGACCGTTGCATTTTCTGTTATCAATGTGCTGAAAGTTGCCCTAGAAATGCGATAAAAACTTCGGGGTTTTTCGAACTTGCCTCAACCAATAAGTATGATTTGACGATAAAACCTCAGGCAAATCCCAAAAAGGGAAGTGAGGCGTAAAATGATTCTGGAATTGCTTGCAGTGGGATTAGTTGTTTCAGCTTTTTTAGCAGTTTATCTCGATAATGCAGTGTATTCAGTTGTCTCTCTAGCAAGCGCTCTCATCTTGGTGGCGATTTTATACTCCCTAGACGATGCCATTTTCGTGGCTGTTTTTCAGCTGGCGATAGGTGTGGGAACGTTAGCGGTATTTTTCTTGTCGAGTGAAATGCTCAGTGAAAAACTGTGTGAGAGAAAATCTTTAAAGAACGCGTTTCTGGCCATAGCAGTAGCAGTACTTTTGTCGATTCCATCTGTTTTCTTTTCAATAGGAACTATTCCAACCAATGTTTCTTCTGAAGTTTCATTTCCAGAAGCGTTATGGAACTTGAGAGCAATCGATGTTGTTTTACAAGGTTTAGTGATGATGACGGTTGCTTTAGGTATTGCTGTAGTTCTGTACGAAAAAAAAGAGGGAAAAAGCTGATGGACTATGTGATTCTGTCGATGACCTTGCTGGCAATCGGTATTTACGGTCTGTTAACCAAACGTCACCTGTTGAAAGTATTGATATCGGTTGAATTAATCGCAACAGCAGCATCGATGAACTTCGTGTTGCTCGCCTCTTCGTTAAACAAAGCGTTAGGCGAAGCTTTTTTGATACTCGCCTTTTCCACAGACACTTGCGTAACCGCTATCGTTTTAGCTTTGTTGGTCATCGTCTCTAAGAAACATGGAACATGCGACATCAGAAAATTAGCGAAGCTGGAGCGGCGTGGAACAATTGAAAGTGAAGAAAAAAGTAATAGTGAAATAAGTGAGGAGGATGTCTAGTTGCTTCCTTACGCGCCGTGGCTTGTTTGGGTAATTCCAACCTTTTCTAGCTTGTTTGTTCCACTCATCGCGCGGTTAGGTGGAAAAGCAAGAGAATACTTTGCAGTGATAGCGAGTTTAGCCGCCACCGTATTCGCGTTTTCTATGGTTCCTGACGTTTACTTTGGTACTTTAACGAGTCCAGAATCTACCGTACCGTGGATTCCTGCGTTAGGTATCAATGCAGGGGTGTTCATCGACCCGCTGAGCATTCTGTTTGCGAATCTAATTGCCTTCTTCGGTCTCGTAGTAATCATTTATTCATTAGGTTACATGGTGGGCGAAGAAGGCTTAACCCGATACTATTTTTTCATGCTTCTTTTCGTCGGTTCGATGATCGGACTTGTCATGTCGGATAACTTTCTTCAGATGTTTGTTTTCTGGGAGATCGTAGGACTCTGTTCTTATTCGCTGGTTTCTTTCTGGTACAAACGCCCTGAAGCCGTCCGTGCGGGCATCAAAGTTTTCCTTATGACCCGCGTAGGCGACACGTGTCTTCTAGCAGCGATCACTCTTCTCTACGCCAGCTTAGGCTCCTTTTCTTTCTCTTACACGATTGCTAACGTAGGAATTGTGCCTTTACCAATTTTAACCGTGGTTGCCTTTCTCATGCTTGGTGGAGCAGTTGCAAAATCGGCTCAGCTACCCTTACATACTTGGCTGTATAGCGCTATGGAGGCACCGACTTCGGTTAGCGCTCTCTTACACGCGGCAACCATGGTGAAGGCAGGGGTTTACCTAATCGCTAGGTTGTTCATATTGTTCGGTCCGCTCACGCCGTTAATCCCTATGTGGTTGCCTTCTGTGGCTTGGATTGGCGCTGTTACCGCGTTCGTTGGAGCAACTTTGGCGTTGTATACACCGGACATAAAGGGAGTGCCCGCTTACTCAACAATTAGTCAGATAGGATTTATGATGGCCGCGTTAGGCGCTGCCTCGTCTCCTTCTTCACAAGGCTGGTTTGCCGGTTTGTTTCATATGTTGAGCCACGCTTTCTTCCAAGGTCTCGGTTTCCTTGCGATAGGCGGCATCGTTCACACGCTTGGAACCCGTGATATGCGATTGATGGGTGGACTGCGGAAAGCAATGCCGATTACGTTTGGGCTTAGCATAGTTGTTATGTTAGCCCGTACTGGGGTGCCTCCGTTCGCAAGTTTTTTCAGCAAAGGGCTTATTATAACTAGTCTTTGGTCGACTGGGGATGTTCTCCTAGCACTCACAATCTATGCTTCTACAGCAATCACGTTTGCCTACACTCTGCGATCTATCATACTTACTTTCTTGCGTGGGAAGTCGGATTACTTGAAGAAAATTCATTTACATGAAGCGCCGAAAATAATGCTCTTCTCCTCGAGTATACTCGCCATTCTATGCGCCGCTTGGGGTTTGCTTGGAAATTTAGTCGCCAAATTCATGCACGTTAGCGTGGAAATAGGGCTAAGTGAGGTTTTCAGTTCGTCCACTCTGATTTTCATACTCGTCCTCTTCTTAGGAGGCTTTCCCGTGTATCTCACTTATTACCGGAAATCTGAGTTAATAGAAAAGACTAGAAGGACTTTGTTGGCTCCCTTAACTACAGTTTTGGAGCATGGCTACTTCTTCGACGATTTCTACAAAAAAGTTGTCATCAAGGGAGTCGTCGGAGCCTCTAAAGGTCTTCGATATGTTGAAGTAACTGTTTTTGGACGTTTACCTTACCTTTTAGGTCATGGGGTTATCGGAATTTCCCACAACGTTCAAAAGTATGTTGAAAAAGCTGTCTTCGACCGTTTACCTCAACTTACTGCAAATAGAGTAATAAGTTTAGCTCATAACACTCGTAAGTACCTTGACGTTTTTGTTGATGAAATATTGTACATCGTAGCGAACAGAACGTTGATATCTGCCTCAAAACTCACGAAAACACGTTCCAGTTCCCTACCGCATTTCATAGCGGCGGCTCTGCTCGGATTTTTAATACTCTTGATATCAATAATAGTCACAATGTTAAGGTGAATATGAAATGCAGAACACACTTTTGTTAACATTACTCTTGCCTACGTTAGCTGTTCCAGTTGTTTATCTGACGGGAAGGAAATCCGCAAAGGCAGCTGCGATTCTAGTCGCTTTAATCGCCCTAGCCGACATCGCATTGCTTTCCACAACTGTACCCGTCGTTCTCGATTCTGCAGAGCACAAATATGTTGAGTCCTATTATTGGATTCCTGTTCTTGGTTCTTCCTTTACGCTTTTTGTTGACGGCGTCAGTTTGTCCATGGCGATTATAACTTTGATACTTATTCTCGCAGCCGCCCTTTTCAGCGTCAATTACATGCAGGAAAAGAAGGGACTCGCCGAATATTATGCGCTTTTGACGTTGCTGTCTATAGGTCTTGTCGGTGTTTTCATCACGTCGAATCTTATGCTTTTCTACTTCTGTTGGGAACTAATGCTTGTCCCAGCATACTTTATAATTGGCGGATGGGGCTACAAAGAACCATACAGAGCCGCATTCAAGTTTTTCATCTTCACCCACGCAGGCGCCGTCTTTGTTCTTCTAGGCATAGGAGCCATCTTCATGGTTACGGGCAACTTAGACATGTTTCAGGCGCAAACCGCGTTGATGACCGCTCAACCCGACCTTGTCAAGTGGATTTTGCTATCACTTACAGCAGGTTTTGCAGTTAAAATGGCTGTTGTTCCAGTTCACATGTGGCTGCCGGATGCGCATTCTGAGGCACCCGCACCGATGTCTGCTCTTCTAAGCGGAGTCATAATCGGGGCTGGAGCCTACGCGATACTCCGAGTATCCTTAGGAACAGTGTTCCCCGCCGTTATGACGACTGATTTTGGAAACCAGTTCCTGCATGGTTTAGCGGTGTTCGGAGTTATATCCGCGTTCTTCGGTTCTCTGATTGCCTTGGTGGAAAATGACATAAAAAGGATAATAGCGTATTCAAGCATAGCTCACATGGGCTACGTTCTTTTCGGGCTTTCCCTCTTCCCTTTCCAAGAAGCCATGAACGGAACGGTGCTGCACCTCGTAAATCACGCTGTAAGCAAAGGCTTGTTCTTCTTGTCAGCCGGCGCCATTATGAAGCAACTTGAAATCCGAGATATACGTGAAATGGGTGGACTCGCTGGACAGATGCCCGTTACCGCAACATCCTCAACTACAGCAGCGTTAAGCATCGCAGGCGTACCCCCATTCGCCTGTTTCATCAGCGAATTCTTAATATTCGTCGGAGCATTCCAAACAATTAACAACGACAATTTCTATCTTCTGCCAACAGCGTTAATGTTAGTAGCTACTGTTTTATCGCTCGCTTACGCCCTAAGATACACACGCCACGTCTTTCTAGGACCTACGAAACTTGAAAAAGCTGAAGAGGTTCCTTTTTTCATGAAGTGCGCAATGATTATCTTAGTGGTTCTTGTTATGGTTCTTGGTATATGGCCCACATTCTTCCTTAATCTCATTAACACCGTAAGTTTTGTTCAGTGAGGAAAGTCGATGATAGAAATTCTGGATGTTTGTTTGCCGATAATTAGTTTCGTCTCGTTTTCGCTTTTAACGATTCCAGTGGTTAAGGCTATCCGCAAAAGAAAAAACAAAACAACTGTACTCACGCTTGGTTGGTTCTTAATGGTTTTCATCACTGCGACTATACTTGTGGCTAATTTGGCGGCCAAATATTATGAACAACCCTCACCTCAACCATTCCTCAACGTAACATTAGCAAGTGGACCTTCTGCTATATTCTCAAGCACTTTCATGATAGACGCCATATCAATCTATATGGCAATCATCTTCACGATTGTCGGCGCAGTTACTTTTCTGTACAGCATCTTCTACATTAATCTCAGCGAAAAGCCTTCAGAACGATACTACTCAGCTATGCTGATAATCATCGGCTGCATAATAGGTGTCGCCTTCTCAGGTGACCTCCTAACTCTCTTCATTTTCTGGGAAGCATCGGCAGCTGGCTCAAGTTTCCTAATGCTCTACAAGAAAACACCAAAATCTCTACATGCCACGTTAAAATATCTAGTTATGATAATCATCGCCTCAGCCTTCATAATCTATGGACTTTCAATAGTTTACGGCATCACTGGTACACTCAACTTCTGGGCGGTGAAACAAGCGTTAATAGCCTTAGAAGACAAGCGTCTACTCGTAATCGCCTTTATTTTTATTGCAACTGGCTACGCTATTGAAGCTGCCGTTGTCCCGTTTCACATGTGGCTTCCAGACGCCTACACAGCAGCACCAGCATCCTCTTCAGCCTTTCTTTCGGCACTCATAGACCAAGGAAGCTATTACGTTCTCCTAAGAGTCTTCATCTACATTTTGACACCACCCACAGTTCTGGAGTGGACGGTTATGCTTGCCGTTTTCTCTGCGTTAACAATGATAGTAGGCAATTTGCTCGCATTGGCTCAAAAAAACGTGAAACGCTTAATAGCAAACATCTGCATCGCGGATGTGGGCTACAATCTTGTAGCGATAACTAGTGTAACATCGCTTGGAATCATGGGTAACCTCTACTTCTTCTTAATCGGAGGAATAACCACAGCACTTTCCTTCATGGCAGTTGGAATCTTAAACCGCATGGGATTCGAAACTTTAGACGACTTTTCGGGAATAGGTAGAAAAACACCGTTTACAAGTTTAGCTTTACTTCTCGGCGCCTTTTCTTTCGCAGGTGTTCCACCTCTCGCTGGTTTCATCGCAAAATACCTAGTGTTCACAGCTGCAATAGAAGCAAATCTAAGCTGGCTAGCAGTAATCGGCGTCTTAACCAGCATCATTCAAGCCGCATACTTGTTAAGATTAATTAACTACATGTACGCGAAAACACCACGAGAAGAAACTAAAATTAAGGAACCGAAAAAGCTACTTGTTCCAATTTTCATTCTTGTTGCTGCAATAATCGTTTTAGGAGTCTATCCCACAATCGTTTTAAACCTTATCGAGCCTGTCATACA
>JAYEKF010000130.1:0-4104 GCA_034660895.1 Thermoproteota archaeon
AGAACATAAACTAAATCTTCGCCAACACTGAACTCGCCGAGCAAAGGATGAATCTGCGCGTCTACCACCCCCTCACATTTCTTCAGTTCCTCACAAATTTCCGCCAAATCTTCATTAACTTTCTTTTCATTTGCCTTCAAGCTTAGTTTCTGCACCTTCGCGCCTTCGCGAGTTTCACCTCGAACCACACCAACAAAAATTGCCACTGCACCAGCTTTACGAAAATTTTGGGTATTTTTCACGTTTTCCAACAGCTTTCCAAGAGAGATTGTTCCTTTTTTATGAACTCCAGCATTGTCAACCATGCCAGTTCACCTAGCCAGTTTTCCTCTTTTTTTCTCTAAGTTTTCCTGTGGCTTCCCAGTCAATCTGCCCTGTCTCTGAATTTATGACTACTCCATAATCTTCCCGTGCAGAACTTATGGAAACCAGCCCGTTAACCACATCCTTAAGAACAGCTTCGAGGTTACGTTCCAACGGACTGCCGTAGCCACCCCCGCCAGGGGTTCTCGCAACAAAAATGTCACCTTTCTCCATTTTCACTGTGCATTTCGGCTTCAACCGTGTTTCCGTTCCATCCGCCCTGCGAATAAGAAACTCGCCTTTTGCTCCAGATTTGCCGCCGTACAGACCCCATGGAGCTAGTTTTGTTCGTTCAGCAAGGATTGAAAGTGTGGCGGATGGGCTGAGTAGTTTCCAGCTTCTTTCCACGCCTACTCCTCCTCTCCACTTGCCGGCGCCGCTGCTGTCTCTTCTTAACTCGTACTTTAGGAACTGTATGGGATAAACGTCTTCGATGGCTTCTATAGGGGTGTTCATGGTGTTAGTCATGTGCGTGTGCACAGCATCAACGCCGTCTAAGCCGTTTCTGCCGCCGAAACCACCTGCAATAGTTTCGTAGAAAGTCCAAGACCACCCCGTTTTTGTATCAGTTCCGCCAACAGCAACATTGTTCATTGTTCCTTGACAAGCAGCGCACACCTTCTCTGGAACAATTTTTGCGAAAGCCTTCAGCAAGACATCTACATTTCTTTGAGAGGTTTCTACGTTTCCCCCAGCCACTGGAGCTGGACGGATAGGGTTGACTAAGGACCCTTCCGGTGCATAAACTTCCACCGGCCTGTAGCACCCCTCATTCATGGGTATAGTTGGGTCGGTGACACAACGTAATGTGTAGTAAACGCCGGAAAGTGTAACCCCGAAAACCGCGTTCACTGGTCCCTCCACTTGTCCACTTGTGCCGCTATAATC
This sequence comes from Thermoproteota archaeon, assembly GCA_034660895.1. Classification (GTDB taxonomy): domain Archaea; phylum Thermoproteota; class Bathyarchaeia; order Bathyarchaeales; family JAYEKF01; genus JAYEKF01. The sequence continues at coordinate 1,252 of JAYEKF010000130.1, forward strand.
AATTTGTAAACTACCTTTCCGCACGGTGACAGCAACTTTAACTTTCACTAACTCATCGCTTACTCCTGTGCTTTCAAGGTAGTCTTCCGCCTTGTATCGTCCTTCAGGCATGTTTTCTATTTCCGTTCGCATCATTCTCTCTGAGTAATCCATCACTTGCGCCATGGCTTCATGCAACACTTTGACACCGTATTTTTCAGCTAACCCCGTCATCCGACGTTCACCTAGAAGGTTGGCGGCTGCTTGAGCTCGTAGGTCTCCCATACGGATGTCCGGAGTTCGGACGTTGCTCATCAACAGCGTGGAAAGTTCTCTGTCAACTTCTCCTTTTTTCACAAACTTAACTGGGGGAACAATAATGCCTTCTTGATAGAGTTCGGTGGCGTCACCTGCCATGCTTCCAGGCGCTTTCCCGCCCACGTCAGAGTGATGCGCCTTGTTAGCTGCGTAACCGATGATTTCCTGCTCGTAAAATATTGGTGTGATGAGCGTTATGTCTGGTAGGTGAGTTCCGCTTATGTATGGGTCGTTAAACAAAATCATGTCACCCCTCTCCAATTCTCCTCTGAACTGTTTCAATCCTTCTTTAACAGCCCAACTCATAGACCCAAGGTGCACAGGAATGTGTTCCGCTTGAGCCGCCAACCTTCTCTGATGGTCAAACAATGTGCAGGAGAAATCCATCCGCTCTTTAATGTTCGGCGAATACGCGGAGTTCCGTAAGGCAATTCCCATCTCTTCCGCGGCGTAGGTTAAAGCGCCCTTAATCACTTCCACCGTCACAGGGTCAACCATCAACTGTTAACCTCCCTCCGAAACTGTCAAAACAATGTTTCCAAACCCATCCACTTCAGCTTCCCAGTCCGGATAAACCACAGTAGTAGCGTCATATTGCTCGACCACTGCGGGGCCGGAGATAAAATTTCCACACTTCAATTTTTCCCTAATGTAGACCGGAGTTTCCTCGAACCCGTCGTATTTTTCAAAGAAAACGTTGCGCATGGTTGAAAGGGCTTCTTCCAAAAGTTTCTTTTTATATGGTTCCTGTTTTTTCAGTTTTGGCCTTTTCACTAAACCAACTGCTGTCAGCCTTGCGTTGACTACTTCAACTGTTACTCCCTCTCTAGCATAGCCGTAAATAGCTTCGTGTTTTCGGTGGAAACTCTTCAGAACTTGCTGGAAGCTTCGTTCCGTTAACAGAGTGGGCGCAGGAACGGTGAGTTCGTAGCCTTGCCCAAAATATCTCATATCCAGCTGCCGCGAAAACTTCATATTCTCCGGTTTAACTCCTTGGGAGACTAAGGTTTTCACTCCCCTTCCGTGAAGCATGTTGAACGTTTTCTCCAAGTCGCTGTATTCAATTTTTTCCGCTGTTTTCATGACAGCTTGCACAAAGTTGCAAGTGAAGTTGGTGGTGAGCAAACCGTAAGCTGAAAACAATCCGGGGTTGGGAGGCACCACAATTTTGGAGATGTGCAATTCCTCGGCGAGAGCGCAGGCGTGCATGGGTCCAGCTCCACCGAAAGAGGTTAACGTGAATTTCCTCGGGTCGTACCCACGTTCCACGGAGACAATTCTCAAAATCTTAGCCATCTGCGAGTTCACAATCTTGATGATTCCAGCCGCAGCCTCCTCCAGTTTGAGACCGATTTTTTCGCAAATTTCTTTTTCTACAGCCCTTCTGGATAAATCTGCGAATAGACGCATCTTTCCTCCAAGCATGTACTCGGGGTTAAGTCGGCCGAGCAGCAAGTTGGCGTCCGTTACGGTGGGTTTTTGTCCTCCTTTTCCGTAACAGGCTGGACCCGGATTGGCTCCGGCGCTAACGGGGCCAACTCTTAAAACTCCACCAAGGTCCGTCCAAGCGATAGTGCCTCCTCCAGCGCTGCATTCCGCTAGGTCAATGAAGGGAAATCGAACTGGGTAGCCGCTTCCCTTAACAATTCTTCCACTGTGAATCTTTCCGGCGACTTCGTATTCCATAACAACCTCTGGCTTTCCCCCTTGAACAGTTCCAGCTTTAGCGGTTGTTCCCCCCATGTCGAAGCTTAACACGTTCTTCAAGCCTAACCTTTCTCCATAAAAGGAGGATGCTACGACTCCAGCTGCTGGACCCGACTCCACCATGCTCACGGGCTTTTCAACCACTGTTTCCTTTGTGGCTAGTCCACCGTCAGACTGCATTACGCAAAGTGGAGCAGTCACACCAAGCTTTCGAACTCTGTTGGCTAGGTTATTTAGGTATGAAGAAACAATGGGCATGAGACAAGCATTCACCACTGTGGTGCTTGTCCTTTCGTACTCACGGTGTTCCGGAGTTACATTCGAAGACATGGAGACAAAAATTTCTGGAAGTGCCTCGCTAAGTGTTTTTTCGATTTCTCGTTCATGTTTAGGGTTTACGTAGGAGAACAGCAACGTTACAGCGACAGCCTCGACGTCCTTTTGTTTCAACTCTTCAGCGAGAGCGTGCACTTCACCTTTATTTAACGGTTCTAAAACTTCACCCTTAGCGCTTACACGTTCGTTAACCTCGTATCTGAGTTGACGAGGAATCAGGGTTTGAGGCTTTTGAATGAAAAGGTTATACAGTTCATGTCGGCGCTGTCTCCCTATTTCCAGTACGTCTCGGAAGCCTCCAGTGGAAACAGATGCAACCTTCGGAATTTTAAGCCCCAACTGCCCCAACAAAGCGTTTACAGCAATAGTGGTGGCGTGGGTTACAACTGAAACTTTTCTGGGCTGAACATTTTTTAGAAACTGCTGGAAGGCTTGTATAACTCCATCCGCAGGCTTTCTCGGTGTGGAGGGAATCTTAATGTTAACAAGCTCTCCAGAGTCCTCATCTAACGC
>JAYEKF010000131.1:0-4081 GCA_034660895.1 Thermoproteota archaeon
TTACTTGGAAACGTTTAGTACGAGTATAGCTAAATTTTGGAGGGTTTTTCCGCCCAGTAACGGTCTCCCTCACGATACACTACTACAGGATTATTACAGTGTGGACAATTAAAACTCAAAGCTTTGGTTAGAAAATAACTCTTCTGCTCCAAAAGATGAATTTTCTCCCGCTCTAACGACCGGATTCTCTCCCGTAAGCCTCGAAGCTTCTCTATAAAATCTTCGTTTACTCCCTGTTGTTCCGCCTTTTCAAGTACATCCTCTCCCAGCACAACTTCTTCGCCAACTTCTACAAGCGGCTCCAAAGACTCCAACGCTTCCCCCTCAACCGTTTTCTCCTCCATTTTCGCCTCCTGCCTTCCCTTCTGCCTCCACTTTGCAATTCTCTGTAACATCTTTGCAGCCTCCAAAAAATCCTGTGAAGTCTCCAGTTTCGCCTTTTCTGGAGCCACATCCAACAAAACCTCCTTCGCCTCTTTCACTCGCATTTTCTCAAGTTTCTTCTCCCGCGCTCTAACTGTACTTCGAGTTTCATCCACGGTTAGGCCCTTCTCCAGAACCTGATCAACCACTAAAACGGTGTCTTTCACATCTTGGTTAATCATTTTCTCTAAGGCAACAATGTGGGAGACGCTGAGTTGTCCGCTCCAAACCGCCTTCTGCACATGCTTGGGGAACTTGAAAACGTTCAGGTGTCCTTTAACCCAGTGGAAATCTACGTTTAATTCTTTACTTATCTCCCAAGCTGATAATCCTTCTTCCTCAGCCAACCTCCGGAAGTACCGTGCCTCCTCCTCCACCGTGTAGTTTTTACGAATCTTATTAAGCTTGTAAACGGAACGCCTAGCCATTTGATCGTCTAATTCTACTACTCGAACTGGAACTTGACGCCAACCTAGCTCCTTCAAAACTCTCCACCGTCGCTCACCGTCAACTAACTCGTAAAACTCGTCTTTCCTGCGAACCACCAAATCGGTTAGAAGCCCATCCCGTTTGATTTCTTCCTTCAACTTTTCGATTTCGAAAACAAGCCTCGGCTGATACGGGGCTGATTGAATCAAATCGATACTTACATCCATCTTCTAACACCTAGACAATTTTGTGTAGATAAATAACTTGGAAAACAGAAACGGGAAAGCCTTCTCCTCTGTACAAATCAGACTCGAACCCAAACTTTTCTTTATAATGTTTTAATGAAAGAAAATAAGAAAGTTGTTAACAGCCTATGATATTCCAGAATAATATGAACCTCGTGCGGGCTGTTCTGTTCGCGGAGTTTACCCAACAATAAAACGCAACATTCCAACCAATAAATGAGAAAGATTGACACGATTATGAAAAAGTATTTGTCTGCAACTGTAGAGTTACAATTGGAGGCAGCCGCTACGCTGTTTATTGAAGCTAAGGAAGCTATCAAACGCTCTCTCTAAAAACAATGTAAGCCTCACGCGCTCCACGTGACATACTTTCCAACTCTTCACATCGACGCTGAACCAACTCGCGAACCTTTCGTCGAAGATCTTCACCAGCCAAACCGCTATTTTGAATTAAGCTCATCTTTCTCGCCAGCTCCGCATCGCCTAAACTACGAAGCCAAGCTTCAAAATCTCCTCTGGAAACATGAAACTCCAAAGACCTCAGATTTACCGTTGCCAACTTCTCCGCAAAATCCCCTAAACTGCATGCGTAAACACCTGTGTACTCACCTAGTGCATTGTAGAAGCGAAAACCACGATCAGGCGGCACCGAGCTTAAAATCGCCGCCGCTTGCTGTTCATCTACTTCAGGTAAGCCTATCGCTTTTTTGCCGCGTTCAGTCACCGTGTAAAAACTTTTTTTCGGCGTGGAGACGTATCCTGCTTTTACCAACCAGATCAGATGCATGGTTGAGGCGGGTGTACTTAATCCTATTTTCTCCGCTAACTCATGCGACTTTACTGGTGTTTCAGCCTCCCATAACACATGCAGAATTCTATTCTTAACATTATCCACATCCAAGGTTGTATCACCATACACCTATCTAGTGAAACTTTTACTAAATAGTCATATCAACTATAAAAAATCACTCCCAGCCTCCTCGAAAAGCTTATATGCCAAATCGTTTTCTACAGTTGCGCAAAGAAGGAGGATGTTTTAAAGAGTTGTCCGCACAACTAGCTGGAACCCCAGTACTTATCTTAAAAGAAGGCTCAAGCCGATCTAAGGGTAGAGACGCCCAACACGCCAGTATTATGGCAGCCCGAATAGTCGCTGAGGCTGTGAAAAGCTCTCTGGGACCGAAAGGTATGGACAAGATGTTGGTTGACAATTTCGGAGATGTCACCATCACCAGCGACGGAAGAACCGTTTTAGATGAAATGGACATTCAGCACCCAGCCGCTAAAATGATGGTGGAAGTCGCCAAAACGCAAGATGATGAAGTAGGAGATGGAACCACTACTTCGGTGATCATCGCTGGAGAGCTGCTTAAAAGGGCTGAAGAGTTGATTGACAAAAACGTGCATCCCACAATCATTATCGATGGATACCGAAAAGCTGCGGAAAGAGCACTTGAAATTTTAGAAAAAATTGCTATTCCAATAAGCCCGAATGAAGCGAAACTTATTAAAAAAGTGGCTATGACGTCCATGGCCAGCAAACTGGTGGCTGAAAACAGGGAATACCTTGCAGATTTAGCTGTGAAAGCAGTTTTGCAAGTTGCCGAAAAAAGGAAGGAAGGCACGCGAACTGTATACAAAGTGGACATTGACGATGTTAAAGTGGAGAAGAAACCAGGTCAGTCTATCATTGACACCAAGCTTATCAAAGGCATTGTGCTCGACAAAGAGGTTGTTCACTCCGGCATGCCGAAACGGGTTGAAAACGCAAAAATTGCCCTACTTGGCTGCCCACTTGAAATCGAAAAAACCGAATTCGACGCGAAAATAAACATCGAAAGCCCTGAGCAGATGGATGCGTTTCTAAAACAGGAAGAAAACATGCTAAAGGAAATGGTGCAAAAAATCGCCTCAAAAAGAGTTAACGTTGTTCTCTGCCAAAAAGGCATTGACGATATGGTTCAACACTTCTTAGCCAGAAAAAACGTTCTCGCTGTGCGTCGAGTGAAAAAATCAGACATGGAAAAGCTTTCGAAGGCAACTGGAGGAAAAATCGTCACCAACCTGAATGACTTAACTGTTAGAGACTTAGGCCACGCAAAAGTTGTAGAAGAGAGGAAAATTGGCGACGACAGGGTGACCTTCATCGAGGGCTGCAAGAACCCACGCTCCGTTACTATTCTCATACGGGGCGGAACTGAAAGAATTGTTGATGAAGCCGAACGGTCTCTGCATGACGCTTTGTGCGTGGTACGAGATGTGGTGGAAGAACCAAAAATCGTCGCCGGTGGAGGTGCTCCCGAGTTAGAGGTAGCGCGCATTCTAAGGGGATTCGGAGAAAGATTGCCGGGAAAGGAGCAACTTGCGGTGGGGGCGTTCACGGACGCGTTGGAGTTAGTACCTACCACCTTGGCGGAAAACGCGGGGCTTGACCCTATTGACATTATTTCTGAACTTAGAGCTCGCCATGAAAAAGGTAAGAAATGGGCTGGCGTAGGGGTTCATGAAGGCAAAATTGTAGACATGGAAAAAGCCGACGTGTATGAACCACTATTGGTCAAAAAACAACTAATCAAGTCCGCTGGTGAAGCAGCATGTATGATCTTGAAGATCGACGATGTGATTGCGGCGGGCAAAATGAAAGCTCCACCCACACCGCCGGGAGGGGCTGGAATGCCGCCAGGTGGGATGCCCCCGGGTGGGATGCCTCCAGGTGCTGGGGAGTTTTAGCGAACGATAGGTAAAGAGAAAAAAGTTTCGATTGGACCTCCTAGACTGACCCGTTTTGAGAAGGCTCGGATAGTGGGAGCTAGGTCTTTACAGATTGCGCTGGGCGCTCCTCCCCTCCTTAAGCCGTCGGGGAAACTTTCAAAACCCATGGATATTGCGCTGAAGGAGTTTGAAATGGGAGTGCTACCTACTACTATTCGCAGGACGCTGCCGGATGGAACCTACGAAGACATCCCGATTAAGTGGTTGCTAAA
>JAYEKF010000132.1:0-4078 GCA_034660895.1 Thermoproteota archaeon
GGTGGCTTCTACCAATACGTTCTCTACAGACGTTTTCTCCCTAGGTTTGAGCACCTTCACGTCTCCCCCTATTTTGGATACGCAATCTTCTGGTGCGATAACCACGGTGTCGTCCTTTCGGATTTTTTTAATCTTTGCAACATCACAGTGATCATCATGTGAATGTGTCACAAGTATGAGGTCTGCTGGTTCTGTATACCCTCCTTCGTAAGGATCGGTGTAGATGATTTTGTCACCTGCGTTGATCTGGAAACTAGCATGCCCAAAAAACTTTAAGGTGATACCCAACTTTCGACACCTCTTTTCCTAAATGGTTCCTCACAACTTATTTTTTTGTTTACGTTTATAACAGTTAAGTGTTTCTAAGCAACTAGCTTTATAGCCAAATCGGGCGAGTTTGATGGAATTAACTTTGAAGGACAGGGAAAACGTAGAGAAAATCATTAATGAAGTTAAAGAAAAAGAAAACGTAAGCTGGTACGAAGCGAGAACCCAACTTCACAAGTTTGTATGCCGAGGACGCTGCGACTGGTACAAGAAAAACAGCGTGAAAGCGGGTTTTCAAAAATCCAGCCTAACTCAAAAGCAAAAGAACATTATTGAAACAGCTGTAGAACGGTTCATGAAAGACAGGAATAAAGAGAAAACTAGAACGCTTATTCACGAGTATCTTTGCCCTGGCCATTAAATTACTCATGGACGATAAATTTAACTTTATTAATCCAATGCTTCAAAACCTAGATGGAGGTGGGAAAATGATAGAAGAATTGTCCTATGAGATAATTGAGGCGATTGTCGACATGTTGCCCGTAGAAATATCATTTGTAGAAAAGGACGATACTGTACGGTACTTCAACAAGGAAGGTAGACGAATCTTCCCTCGAAGTAGAGCCATTATCGGTCGCAAAGTCCAGAACTGTCACCCCAAAAAAAGCGTCCACATCGTTAACAAAATTCTAGACGACTTCAGAAACAAAAAACGAGACTCTGCAGAATTCTGGATTAATCTCAAAGGGCGGAAAGTCTACATTCGATATTTCGCGGTCCGAGATGCAGAAGGGAGTTACCTTGGGTGCCTTGAAGTAACCCAAGACATCACAGACATCCAAAAAATCAAAGGGGAAAAGAGACTCCCAGAAAACCAGTCTTCTTAGTTTCTTTTTCTATCACCAGTATGGGTCTAGTAATTTTCGCACAACAATTCATAGTAACTTTGGGGATATCCGCAAGCAGGACATTTTTCAGGTGCTTCTTTTCCTTCGTGCACATACCCGCAGTTCCTGCATTTCCATTTAACTGCTTCATCCTTTCTGAAGATTTTTCCCTCTTCAAGATTTTTTAACAGTGCTTTGTATCTCTTTTCATGTTGCTCTTCTACCTCAGCTACTTCCTTGAAGAAATCGGCAATTTCAGTTAGTCCTTCCTGCCTTGCTACTTTTTCAAATTCCGGATACATTCGCGCCCATTCATAATGTTCTCCTTCAATTCCAGCTTTTAGATTCTGTTTTGTGTCCCCCAATGCTTTTAAGAATTTGAATATTCTTTCGGCATGAGCTCTCTCATTCTCAGCAGTTTCTTCAAAAATTGTTGCAATCTGCTCAAACTCGGCTTCTCTGGCGACTTGGGCAAAGAAGGTGTATTTGTTTCTCGCTTGACTTTCACCAGCAAATGCAGCCCTTAAGTTTTCTTCGGTCTTAGTCATTTTTTCACCTCCTAAATTCCGCATGCATGCATGCTCGGCGATAGTTCTATAAATAGGTTCATTTGTTACTTCGTGATGAATTTAAACTCGGATAATTCTGCATATTGAAACGCCAGTTTCAAGACTTCAAGCTCTTCAGCAACAATGAATCCTCAAGAGTAACGTTACTAAGGATTATATCCAAAACAAAAGGTGGACCGGGCGGGATTTGAACCCGCGTCCTCCTGGATGCAAGCCAGGCGTTCATGCCATGCTGAACTACCGGCCCATCTGCGCAAAAGCATGAATGTTAGCTGTACTTTTCGATTGTAAGGCCGGGGCCGGGATTTGAACCCGGGCGCCAGGCTCCACAGGCCTGTAGGCTACCAGGCTACCTCACCCCGGCCACTTTTTGTATAGCCCCAACCACTTTTTGATGTTCATTGGCGCTTATTTACGTTTTCTCAGGAACATCAATCCTTCTTTTTCGCATATGTACTCGAAGCCCGCTTCAAGTAAAGCTTTAACCTCTTCAGGGTTACTAACGACCTTAACTGTGAACTCGTCGCTACTTGGTTAAAGTATGGTTTGTTCAACGTTGATGTAGATTTCCGTGCTTCCTATTTTTTGCGATCTATGTTTTCCAAAACAAGTAGACTTTTGTTTGGTTGAGCTGAGCAAGACAAGTTAACGCTTTCGCCAAATCTTCTTCACTCTTTTAATCGACTCATCAAGTTGGCTTCTGATTTTTGCGAAATCGTACGTTTTACTGATGATGTTGACAACTTAGTTTATGTACGCCGCTAATTTAGTCCATTTCCGATGCTCAGCTCTCTTCTTCTGCCCCCTCTTTTGTTTCACTAGGTTTGCTCCACGCTATTTCTTCGAGTTGCTGCAAATCATAAATCAGTTGACCCTGAACATCCTGAGTTCTACTGTGAAACTTCTCTGTGATTCTCTTAATGCGGCGGGCAAAACTTGGAACCTAGACCCTCTAGGTTTTAATTTCGAAATTCTATTAGGCTCCAAATATGTTTTAACCTCCAAGTATAGAATTGTGTTCTACAAGTATGTTCTACGTCCCCCTTTCCGCTCTAAGATCAACCCTAAAATTGTTCCAATCAGCCCCGCGATGCCGCCAATAAATAGTAACATAGTAAAATTTCAATGTAATTTAGCGTGCTTACAATCTTCTTTTTAAAAAAAAGGAGTTTTGGGGGGTATCTCTATTCCACGTTATTTTTCAATTTCTGTTTGCTGTTTTTCGCCGGGTAACGGGTAAAGAAGCCTCTAAATAGGTGGATGTTTCAAATTAGGAGGGAACGGGGTGGCTTTATTGAAGCTTCTACTTGATGAAATGTACGCAGGCTTGAAGGAATATTTTGAGACCTTAGGGTGGGATGTGTTAACGGTTCAAGATATAGGATTGCAGGGGGCAAAAGACAAGGACATTGTAGAGTATACAAAGAATAACAAGTTGTTGCTTGTAACTCAAGATCAAAAACCGGCGGATTTGGCTGATCTCTCAGGAGTCAAATATGTACTGATTTCTAACGCGATGATTGCTAAAATAGCTGATGCTAAAATAAGAGAAAAATACCCGAACATAAAACAGACATGACACATAATATGAGATTTAGCATAAGGTTAGTGCTTTTTTCAAAATAATTTTTGGTTACAGATTTTTGAAAGTTTATATAGATGGATAAGAAAAGTTTCACCGTTCAGATTAAGAGGTGCATTTATGCCTTCGCATGGTTCCCTTTCCAAAGCTGGAAAAGTTAGATCTCAAACTCCCAAATTGGAGTCAAGAAAAAAAAGTCACCCTACTCCTAGGGTTCGCAATCGCCGAGCGTATGAAAAACGCGTTATCTTGGGAAGAAATGTTGGTCAATTCCGACCTAACCGCAGAAGGCGCAGAAGATAACTAATTAGGACAAAACTATACTAAATGTAGTCTCGTCCGCCTTCCGTCTTTTTTTATGGTTGAAAGGAACCTTCCGGTGGGATATCGTAGCTATTGATGTTTCTGTGAGTTTAGACTGGCTTCCATGGGTGTCACAGCTGTCTTTAAAGGAACAGCGCCCACCTTTCCAAGTTTATGAACAAAATAATATATGTGCGGGGAGAAATCCCATGATGAAGTATGTTCTGGGATTATAACGAGTTTCCGCGGGTTCAACGCTGAAGAGGTTACATTGAAAGCGAGAGAGCCAACCATGACAACTGCCGTCGATGTTGGATCACCAAGGTCTGCGCTGGGAAATCGTGGTGGAATAGCAAAGTTCATAAGAAAAAACCTGTATGTAAAAGATAAGAGATGAAATGGATTGAAGATAAGTGAGCTGAGACCTAGAGTAAGGGTGGATACAACCTTTAAGGTCCTAGAGAAAAATG
>JAYEKF010000133.1:0-4053 GCA_034660895.1 Thermoproteota archaeon
GCAATTATAGGCGACACATTGATGGTTATTTAAGCGTTTCTGTAAGAGAAAGTTCAAGCCGTTTCCTTCACAATTTCAGCTTTTAACGCCGCTTTTGGTTGATGCATTCTCGCTTTCATGTACGCCCAACAGAGATTCGGAGAATTGTGAGCCGCGCCAATGCCACCTCGCATATCCACTGCAACTAAACCCATAGAGTTGACAGCGTTTTTTATCCTTCGGTTCACCAGCTGAATGGAGTTCTCCACCGATTCCTGCGCTGATCCACCTTTATGCATACGGTCGCAGACGTTTTTTGCCAACACTAGCCGAATGGCGATTTCACCGATTCCTGTTGCAGAGCAGCCGCCTGCCTCTTTGTCCGCGTAGGTGCCGCAGCCGATTAACGGCGAATCGCCAATTCTTCCTGGAAGTTTAAGTGAGAAACCACCTGTGGAAGTAGCCGCTGCCACATCGTTACGTTTGTCTAATGCTACTGCGCCAACCGTTTCCGGCTCGAAAAGGTTTGGATACGTCTTCACCAGCCGGTTTAGGCGCGGTAGGTACTTCAATTCTCCTTTTTTCATTTTCTCTTTCATTTCACGCCAATACTGCAACTTAAGTTTGGTAAGCGGGGTCCTTCTTTCCATTTTAGCGATTTGAGCCAGTTTCTCCGCTCCATCCGCCACTAAGAAAACGTGGTCTGTTTTCTCCATAACCACCCGTGCTAAACGAACTGGGTTGCGGATATCTTTCAAAAGTCCCACGGCGCCTGCGTTGAGCGTTTCCCCGTCCATGATTGAGGCTTCCATCTCTATTCTTCGGTCGATGGACAACGTTGAGCCGAGTCCTGCGTTGAAAACCTCATTGTCCTCCATGCACGTAACAGCTTCTTCCACAGCGTCTAAAGCGGTGCCTGACGCTTTTAGAATTTCGAATCCTCTCTGCGCCGCTTCTTTTACTCCTTCTAGTCCTGGTTTTCTTCGTTGAGGAGACCATGCACCAGCTCCTCCATGAACCACAATTACGGGTTTCTGTTGCTGCATGCAGTCCACCGTTGCAAGTTGGAGTAGTTTTAATGCATTGTTTTTGGATTTAAAATCTCCGTCAAAAGGAATAAATATCAAGAAGATCTCTTACACTGTGGGATGATGTGAGGCGACGGATAGAGCGTTAGGCGATGAACACTCCACTAACCTGCACTGACCCATCAAAATGTTTCTCTGAAAGCATGTGCTTTATTAATGGATTGATAGGTTTTTAAACCAGCATTTAACCACAGGTGACGTGTGTTGGCTAACCGTTTTCAAGAAAGCAACGAAAAAGTTTTTCGGGGAATGAGGAATGTTGGTGTGGATTTTTTGGTTTATGTTCCCTGCTCCATACTTAGCGTTGCAATTGAACTGGCGAAGGACAGCTCCAACATTCGTGGCGTCCTTGCAACTAGGGAGGAAGAAGCGGTTGGAATTGCTGTGGGCGCCTACCTTGGAGGAAAAAAACCATGCATAATATTGCAGAGTTCCGGCTTAGGCAACTCCGTAAACGCTTTGACTTCCCTAGCCATAACTTACAAAGTTCCACTGTTACTCCTTGTCGCTCACCGGGGAGTTGGTTCAGAGAGGGTGGAAGCCCACAAACCTATGGGGAGAAGCCTAGCAAAGATTCTAAGAGCGCTGGGAATTCCGTTTTTTGTGCCCTATTCATCGGAGAAAATAGTTGAAAACGTTGTGGATGCCTTTGACTGTTCTCAAAGGCTTAAGGTTCCTGCGGCTGTGCTTTTCAACGCTGAATTAACTGGGTGGATTCAAAAATGAGAAGGATCGAAGCCGTAGAACACATAGTGAAAGCGTTGCCATACAAGACTCTTGTCGTTTCAAATCTTGGGTACCCATCCCGGGAACTCCACCATGTACACGACCGACCTAGAAACTTTTACATGTTAGGGTCGATGGGGCTTGCCTCTTCCATAGGGTTGGGATTAGCATTGGCTAGGAAAGAGAAAACTGTTGTCTTGGACGGCGACGGCTCCATTTTGATGAACCTTGGCTCTTTAGTCACCATAGCCAATCAAAAACCTGGGAACCTCATTTTAGTGGTGTTGGACAATCAGTGTTATGGAACCACGGGTGGACAACCATCCTACGCTTCTGGCGTAACTAACATTGAAGCGTTAGCTAAGGCAGCGGGCATAACCAAAACGAAAACGGTTCGCATCAAAAAACGGCTGGTAGAAACGTTGGAAAACACCATCAGAACAGAAGGGCCGTTCGTAATTGTTGTTAAAGTGGATGAAGGAAACGCAAAAGTACCTCTGATTCCGATGAAGCCAGAGGACATTAAAGAACGGTTCATGGCATCTCTACAAGCTGAACGGTCGACACCGACTGGTTCATGAGAAGGCGAAACAGACATGCAAGTTTTGAAAGCCACTTCAAAAAACGTTGCAACGGCTTCAAGCATCGTGAAGAAAGGGGGCGTAGTTGTTTATCCAACAGACACAGTGTACGGGTTAGGCTGCGACCCCTTCAACATTGAAGCAGTGAAACAAGTTTTCAGAATAAAAGGAGAACGGAAAAAGCCGCTCCCAGTTTTGTCGTGTGGCATCGCGGATGTCAAAAAAATAGCTGAACTACATGAAAGAGCGGAAAAAATTGCGAAGATGTTTTGGCCCGGCCCACTCACACTTGTTCTGCTTAAGAAGCCGGCTCTTCCGAACATCGTTACATGCAACTTGAAATCGGTGGGAGTGAGAGTGCCAAAACACAAAGTTGCTTTAGAACTAATCTGCTCTTCAAACCGATTTTTAGTTGGAACAAGCGCCAATAAAACTGGAAGAAAACCTCCAAAAACAGCTCAAGAAGCCATAAAACAGGTTGGAGAAAACGTGGACGTTATTCTGGACGGTGGAGCAACCCGCTTCGGTAAACCATCCACAGTGCTGGATTTGACCTCTGGAAAACCAAAAATTTTGCGCGAAGGACCTGTGAGACTAAATGAAATTATGGAAGCCGTCAAATGTAAATAAGACTCATAAAATCTTAGAAAGTGAAGATGCATGCTTAGAGATTTTAACTTAATTGTCACAACTGCGCGTGGAAACGAGGGAAACGGTTGTTCGGAAATTTGGTATTTACTGAGGGAAATGGGTGACACTGAGGTTGAAGTGGACAAAACAGGCGTCAGCGGGCTTATAGCGGCTAAAACGGCTTTAAATCCTTTTGAGGCGATAGAGAAGTTTCGCACCGTACTGAAGCAACATCCCTACGAGTTTCGATACGCTCTCAGAATCATCCCCATTGAAAAAGTCGTTCGCACCGACCTAAACGAGATTCAACGGGTTGCCACGAAGTTAGCTGAAAAAATAAAGGCGGGTGAAAGTTTCCGCGTGACTGTTGAGAAAAGGTTCACGGAGATGTCTAGCAGAGCTATTGTTGAAGCTGCGGCTGCTGGCATAAAAAGAAGGGTGGATTTGGAGAACCCAGACAAAATAGTTCTAATCGAGGTTGTAGGTGGACTCACAGGTATTTCCGTGATAAAGCCGGATGAAATTCTCTCTTTGATAAAGGAAAAAATGCAGTTATCTTAGCGTTTCGTCGACAACAACGCCACATGCTCAATGACCAAATCCGTCAACGCTTGTTTTTCACCCTTCTCGTTTTCAAGTTTTGCTTGCAATTCGACATCGGAGATTCCGAATAACCTTTTGACACTCTCACTTTTTCCCTCGGTCAATTCAAGTACGCTGTCGTCACGTTCGCCATTCATCAATCCAGAAACAACTTCCAGAACTTTCTTGATGCTCTTGCGGTTTTCAGACAGAGCCAGAACTGCCACCTGCGAAGTTTCTGGTTTAACCCCAAGCTTTTCTATGGCATTGTTTATTTGACGTTGAGCAGAAGCATAAAGAAGCGTTTCCACCGCTAAGCTGTTCGAAATGTTCATTTGGCTTCGGAAAACGGTTAGTGCATTTAGGGCGGCGAAGTATAAATGTTGCCAGCCAGCAACCAAGTCGGCGTTGAAAAACTGCACTTCAGCGGTGTCTCCAACTTTGCCTCGAACAAGACCGATGAAGCC
>JAYEKF010000134.1:0-4032 GCA_034660895.1 Thermoproteota archaeon
GTGTTAACCGAGGAAGAGATAATAGTTCACAAGGGAGCCTGGTGGAAAAAAAAGAACATAGTTCCCTACAACCGCGTCACCAACATCCAAATCATCCAAGGACCAGTCGCCAGACACTTTGGATTAGGAAAAATTTCTATTCAGACAGCTGGCTTCTCAGGCGGCGCAGGTTCCTCACATATAGGGCCAGCCGAAGCTGTAATTTTGGGAATGAAAAACTTTGAGGAAATAAAAGACAAAATCATGCACCATGTAAGAAGAAGGAAACCGGTGGCGACGGAAGCTGCGGCAGAGGTCGTTGTCTCAGAGAATGTTGGTCAACAAATTCTGGATGAATTAAAGAGCATTAGAAAGGCTTTAGAAAAATAGCAAACCTAAGTGGCAATGAGTTGAGATAGCGGAGGGGAGTTAGCATGATTTACCTTTACCATCAAGAAGTCGATGGTGTTTGGTATGCTGTTGCGTTAGAAAAAAAGAAAATCGTCGCCACCGCTTTCTCATTCACCGAAAAAGATGTTTTACAACATTTGATGAAAAACTTGCCGTATAACATGTCTTTTCAAGCGGCGGAAAAACCGAGTTGGATTTCTCAGAGGGTGTTGAAAACGTTGAAGAAAATTTACGAAGGAAACCCCGTTTCAATAAGGTTTCAAATGGATACGGGTCATTTGTCCAGTTATGTTACTGAAGTGCTCAAATGTATGATGAAAATTCCAGTTGGGTGCGTGGCAACCTACGGCGCCATTGCAGACGTTGTGGGTGGAAGTCCAAGGGCGGTTGGGCGAGCTGCGGCGTTGAATCCGTTTCCTTTATTGATTCCCTGTCACAGGGTGGTCAAAGCGTATGGAGGCAAAAAATATGCTTGCAGCGTGGGCGGCTATGGAATTGGCAGCGAGGTAAAGTTGAGGATTCTTCGACGTGAAGACAAAGGCTATAGGAAACCCTTGACCATTAAGGTGAATAACAAAGTTTTGTCGATGCACTCGGTCAGCCATGTTAAGGAGTTATGACGCGTTTTACAACTTTATTTCTAGTCTTTCAGAAACAATCTTTTCCTAAGAGCATTGGTGATATCTCCCGACAACAGCAATGGGATTGCAGATATCAATACTGATTCTGGATTCATAAGAAATAAGCTCTCAGGAGGAAAATATGAAACGTTTAGAGGTAGAAGAGCTGTCAAAGGTAGAGGATTTCCTGAGTTCGTATGCTTCGAAGGCGACTAGGAAGAACTATCGAAATGGAATCAAGAAGTTTGAGGAGTGTTTTGGAAAACCTATAGAAACTTTGCTTTCTGGAAAAAGACAGGGCAGAGTTATTGAGAAGTTTTTTTTCTTTCCTACGATAACAGCAAATGTTGCGAACAGTAGGGATAACAATGAGATTACAGTTGATGGAAATTCTGAAACACCATGACTTCAGAATCTGAATCAAATATTATTGTAACAATTGTGTTTTTCTAGAATCATTTTGTTTCTGTGTCTGTTTTACGTTCGATTTTTTCACTATGGAGATACTAATATCCATACTATAATGTTAAAAAGAACTTTTATAATCATTCTGGAATATTGAAACGTTGATTATCCACGTTAAAATTATGCACACTAATACGTCAAAGGAGATATTTAAAGAATAACTTACACTAGCCTTAAGGCGATATTTTTATGTCGGAAAAAATGCCAAAATTTGAAATATACAAAGATACTGCTGGAAAATTCAGATTTAGATTGAAAGCTCCTAACGGTGAAATCATAGCCTCTGGCGAAGCCTACGAGTCAAAAGACGCATGCAAAAACGGAATTGAATCTGTCAAGACTAATGCTCCCAAAGCTGAAATCGTTGACATGACACAATAGAAAAGCTTCCAGTCATCCGAATGGAATCCCCCTTTTTTTTGATTATTAGGAATTGCTCAACTATTTCTTCAGAGGCAGAGTAAAAAAATGAATTATAAAATCGGTGAGCATCACCATTGTCCAAAATGTGGTAGCGGGAGAGCTAAAATCGTCTGGATAAGTAAAGATGGAAAAACCATTGCTGTACAGTGTCCAAAGTCAATTATGCACAAAAGAAACAATAACTTCAAACACATTGAGTTCAAACCCTGCTTCCTTTAAGTGCCTTTCAACGAAATATTTGATCTTTCCTGTGACCAACCCGATTCTAAGTCCAGACTCTCTAATTTCTTGAACCGCATTTAGTGCTCCCTCTATTCTAGGAATTACCAGGTCTTCGTCCATGAACAACCTTCTAAATTCCTTCATGTAGAGTTGGAGGTCACCATTTGGCCATAGGGTTCTTGTGATTTCTTCTAAAGGCCTGCCCATCAAGTCAATGATTTCCTGTCGAGATGGAACTCTCAAGCTAAGTTTCCTTGCGGTTTCTAGATAGGCTTTAACTATTATGTCGGTGCTGTCTATCAAAACTCCGTCAACATCAAGAACAACCGCTTTTATCATAAGCATTCCACGCATTCATGACACTTACATAAGTAATTTACATTAAAAGGTGCATTGGAGAGGTGGGATTTGAACCCACGATTTGACACGGATTCCGGAAAATTTCCTCCGCTCCCTCTTTTTCTATTCTTAAGACCTCTGAAAGATTAACAATTGTTACAGAGTGTTCTTCATAGTTACAACGAAAATGCCAAGGTGAAAATACTACTGTTCAGCAGAAAATACGACAGTTTGGAGGAACTAATGGTTAGTGGAGATATCTCCCGCAAAGTTTCTCTTTTTTTGTGAGGGCTTTTGGAAACACTAGTATGTTAAATTTCAATGCGCTCATCCGATACTCTTGTGTATCGTCGAATACCCCAATGTTGGCTATCCGATACGTTTTTATATCGGCTAACCCACCTATTATCAGGGATAACCAGTGGCTTTGATTAACAGAAGAATTCACAGTAGAGTGATTGATAAGAAGAAGAAACTCGATAATTTGAGACCTCTTCCACATGCGCTTGTGAAGAGACTGAAAGAACAGATGGCTATTGAATATACATACAACTCCAATGCGATCGAAGGGAACACGTTGACCTTACGAGAAACAAGACTTGTCATAGAAGAAGGAATCACAATCGGTGGAAAGAGTGTAAAGGAAACTATGGAGGCAAAAAACCATCCAGAAGCAATCGAATTCATCGAGAGTCTCGTTGTGGCAAAAAGCGAAATCAGCGAGGAGGCCGTACTTAATGCTCATAGGTTGATTATGCTTGGAATTGCTGAAGATGCTGGACACTATCGCACTGTAGGTGTCAAGATAACTGGTGCCAGTTTTATGCCACCACCCAGCTCTGAAGTTCAGCCTAGAATGAATGAGCTTTTGAGGTGGCTAAAAGAAAATCCTGACGAGTATACACCAATAGAACTCGCTGCGGTTTTCCATCATCGTCTTGTTCAGATACATCCATTCACTGAAGGTAATGGCAGAACAGCAAGACTGCTAATGAACTGTGTACTCATGAAAAATGGATATCCCTTCATCGCTATTGTGCCGAAGCGAGACCGCCCTAAATATTTGAAGACGCTGATGGAAGCAGATTTAGGGAAGTCCTCGGCTTTCGTGAACTTCATCGCTCGATGCGTGGAAAGGGCGTTGGATATGTATCTTAACGCACTAGAGGAACCCAAAATCCTTACTCTTGCAGAAGCTAGCAGAATTACACAATACTCTCAGGAATACCTCAGTCTGCTTGCCAGAAGGGGGGCTCTAGGTGCATACAAGCAAGGCAGAAATTGGGTCATAACAAAAAGAGATCTGGATAGATACCTGAAGTCCGTCGCTAAATCAAAATCCCGCCCTACAACACTTGCATGACTAGCAAACAATTTACTTGATCATTCCACTCTAGAAGCGATCATTAGTAGCGAGGTTAGCGGTAAACACTCACATAAGAAGTGACACGAACTGGTTAGCGAGTGCACTCCGCCTTGTGTTAACCTCGCCTCAACCAACAAGTTAGAAGTGATTTTCAAAGTTTTACTTGCCATGTCATTTCAATCGTCGATTGAAATCTAGTGGGGTCGC
>JAYEKF010000135.1:0-4023 GCA_034660895.1 Thermoproteota archaeon
GTAGTTACCTGGTTTTAGACTGCTGTTTTTAAGCAGTCTTGCCTTAAAGTTGTTTGAGGTTGATAGTTCTCACTCCAAGATCTTTATGGTGTCCTATTATGTAGCTGTCGCTTGTTATTATGGGTAATCTGTGGAATTGAGCTGTTGCGACGTGAAAGGAGTCAAAATAATGCAGTTTTCTTGGTCCACCGTTGAGCAAGTAAAGGTTTAGTGCGCTAATCGCGATTGCAGGTGTTACTGGCAGAGGTTTATGAGGGATTGAGGCGATGGCAGTAAGCACCTCAACGACTTTTTGTATCTGCATACCTTTTGAGCGTAAGGCGGAAATCACATCATCGTATAACATGGATGAGATGTAGGGCTTAACGTGGTTGTTGATGATTGCGGTTACAACCTTCTCTGAGCGGTCGGCCAACTCGTCTCCCTTAATGTATGATATGAAAACGTCAGCACGTCCCCTAGGAAGAAAGGCGCGGAATTTAGGTTTAGGTTTGACGTTTTCAAGTTTCATGGTGCTAAAACCGATGGATGAGAAGCTATTAGAGTCTTTTCAGAGGTGAGGGATGCAAAACAAGTTGCTGAAATCTTGGATGATTCCGTTAGAGGAGCGATTGCTGTATCAATCCTTACTTTGAGGGATGGGGTCTATTACTTCTAGGTTCTCGATTTTTTTGAAGACCTTGTCGTGGGTGGCTATTCTTTTGGTGTTTGTGGCTTTCATTGTTGCGAGGATCACGCTGTCTCTGCCACCGATTCCAATTTTTGCGTTTTTCATGAGTTGTTCAAATGCAAGCTCGGCTATGTCGAGGTTTAGGTTGATGAATGTTAATGTGGCTAGATTTTGTATGGTGGAAAGTTTTCTTCGGAAGTTTTCTTTTGGTAAATGGCGGAAATAATGCGCAACTTCCATGAGTGTTACGACGTTTAGAACAATGCCCTCATGGATAGCGGTTCTGATTGGTTTTGTTACGTGTTTATGTTCTGGTAAACGTTGGTCAAACCAGTAGATCCAGTAGTTGGCGTCCACGTAAATCATTGTTTTTCCCAGATTTTCTTCAGTTCTAATGGATTGATCTTAGGGATTGGGGAATCCTGTTTGATGCAGCCTTCCATTTCGTGAATGAATTCTTCAGGGGTTACTGGTCTCATTATAAGTATTTTCCCCTCTTCTAGCGCTAGTTTGACTTTGGCTCCTTCACGTAATCCTAATTCTTGACGTAAATGGACTGGGATGACGATCCTACCCTTCTTGTCTACAACGGCTTCTTCAACCATATTCCCATCAATTATCCCACTAAGTCTTTATATTTAAACATTGTTACAATAAGCACACATCCTTTTCGGCACGCAAAAGAAAAAATCTGATGGCGCTCAAATCAGAGAGGCTTAGTTTTAGCAGTCAAAAGAACAACCGCTTGAGGAAGGTTTGGAGTAGCATGTTTTTTCCAGTAGAAATATAAGAGCTCAGGTTTCTGAGGCTAAGTCTTGTGCGTGGGGTGTTGTTTCGTTGAGTAGCCTCTCTAGCATGTTGAGTTGAGCTTTGATTTCTTTTTCGTTAAGGTTGGTTGCTATGTTGTTTATGGTTTTTGCGGCTTGTTCTGCTATGTTGAGCCACTTTCTTCGTTGATTGAGGGTTATTTTAGCCATTTTCCCGTTTATTCTTTGGTGTTTTATTTCGCCCTTTGCGACCCTAGACGCCATTCTGAATATCTCCTCGAGAAGCTTGAGCGCCTTCTTCCGAAGCCTCTGAGCTGAGACTTCAACTTCCTCTCTTATCATCATGATTCGCCTTGAAACGTATCTATTGACGGAAACTTTTACCAATAGATTATACCCCCCCTATATTTTTTGTAGGTAGTCAACTTTTGCTTCGCTAAATAAGATTTTAATGAATGGCTTTTCGGAAGTGGTTTACGGTGATTAGGGATGTTGCCTTAAGGGTGAGGGTGAGTGTACTCGTCTATTAGAGGATTTGTTTTCCAGGAGTTTGTTTTGTATCCTTGGAGAACCGTGTTAGGAAATGTCACGTTTGGATTGGAGGTTGCAGGAAAAGAAAAAGGAGGCTGAGAAAGAAGCCATGCATTACATAAGAATGGTAGGTTTGGAAGGATTCCAAGACAAGTATCCTCACACGCTTTCCGGCGGCATGAAACAACGGGTAGGCATCGCTAGGGCTCTAGCTTATGATCCGGAGGTTCTGTTAATGGACGAGCCGTTTGGGTCTTTAGACGCTCAAACTAGAAAGGCCATGCAGGGAGAAGTGATCAGGATCTGGGAAGAGATGAAGAAGACAGTGTTGTTTGTCACCCACTCAGTAATAGAAGCCACCTATCTAGCAGACAAAATTATAGTGATGACCGCCAGACCAGGAAGAGTAAAAGGAACAATAGAAGTCGACCTGCCCAGACCCAGAGACTACACAGGAAAAAAATACCTAAACATAAGAAAAAAAGTTTTAGGACTGTTGGAGGAAGAAGTGACCAAAAGCTTAAGAAGCAGTCCGGAAACCAAATGATGTTGGCAAGCGTTTACCTTTTCTGGTTGCCGCCTAATTCACGGCGTAACTTATATAATCGAATTTGAATTTGATTTAGCTCTTGTCGCGCGGTCACCCTACCCCCCCCTCCCTAGTTTCAACATACCTCGCCTATTAGGATCCAAATAGGCATGCTCGCGATTTTGCAGTTCACGTTCGCAGAGCCTACCCTTATTAGGCTCCAAATATAATTCATGTCTCTTATCCTGATTCGTTAAGGTTGTTCTGTTTTTTTAGTGGTGATTATGATGAGGTTATGCTGTTCCCGGACAGTTTGTTTCGTAATAATCGTTTGTAATGTGAATGTGGGTTCATTCTGAAAGACCAGCTGAATTCGTTTTAATTTAATGCGGCGTCTGTTTCTTCTTTTTTCATTGCTTCTAAAGCTTCGTTTACGTTGAACAGTTTTGTAGTTATTTGGTTTTGGATTTTGCTGGTTTCTAGAGAGGAGTCGGGTGGGCGTTTGGCTAACCATGTTCCGGAGTTTTCTAGGTTTTTCATTTTTGTGGGTTTTATCTGGTTTTTGGCCAGGTTGAATTTTTGGGCGATTTTCTCTGCAAAGTGATAGCGGCTTATTCTTTCAGCTCCGGACGCGTGGTATAATCCGTTCAAATCTTTCTCTACGGCTTCACCTATTACTTGTGCCAGGTTGTTGGTAAGTGTGGGGGTGTTGTAGTGGTCTGTAATAACATCTATTTTTTGCCTTATCGTAAAGAGTTGAAGTGTTCTCAGCAAGATTGATGGTAAATTAAAAAAGGCTAATAAATAATAGGTTGTTCAGTCTTAGTTGGTGTACTAATGGTTAGCATCTTCGGCTGTTTTTCGGACAATAAGATCAGCAACCTATCTCGTCTCGAAGCTCATCTAAGGAAAAAGGGTGATCATTTTAAAAAAATTGAAGTTGATAAGGGTGTTGTTCTTCTTTCCTGGAAGGATAACGATTTCTTTAAGATAACAGATTGTGGGGATTTGGTTTTCATATTTGACGGTTTTGACTGCTCTATTTATTCTTCTCAGGATGTTATTGAGGATTACAGGAAAGAGGGAGAGCATGTTTTTTCAAGGTTAAACGGTCAAGCTAAAGCGATTGTACTACATCTTGAAGAAAAAATTGTGAAGTTAGTTAGTGACCCGTTTGGATTGAATTTTCTCTATTATACACGAACTGATGAAAGATTTGCGTTTTCCTCCGAAATGAAACTCTTGCTGTTTTATAATCCATCGTTACGTGAAAAAATCAATAAATACGCCGTTGCCGAATATGCGTTGTTGCATTACGTTCTAGGCAATAAAACTATTTTTGAACACATACATCTTCTGGGACCCGCTTCAGTTTTGAAGTTCAACTTAAATTCATTTAATTATGAAATCGAGAAATACATTTCGTTTCCATCTACCTATTCAGAAATTGTTGATTATCAAAAAAGCATTAAAAAAGCCAAGAATCTGTTTGTTAAAGCAGTGAATAAAAGAACTTTTGAAGATAG
>JAYEKF010000136.1:0-3975 GCA_034660895.1 Thermoproteota archaeon
GTTCACAAAGTTAAAATGAAAGTTTCTGAAAAACTGCAGAGTTTAGGTGTGGATTTTGAAATACCGTTCAGCCGTGTTGTGCGAACCACAGGGCCCAACTGGTATCAGGTTGTCCTTGACTTAAGAATCTGTTCAGTAAATCATTTATAATTTCACTTTAACATACAGTTGATAAGAAGGAGCGAACCGTGAAGAGAAAGTTAATGGATATCTTGGCCTGCCCTATTGACAAGCATCATCCTCTTCAACTGCATGTTTTCGAGGAGAAGGATGAAATTGTGGAGGGCATAATTGTCTGTCCAAAATGTTTACGGTGGTATCCCATTCGAGAGGAGATTCCTGAAATGTTGCCTGACGAACTGCGAGAAGAAAAAGATGAGTTACCGTTCTTACGGAAATGGAAGGATAAAATCCCTGAAAAAATACTCTCGGAAGGAAAACCTTTCAATCTCAAGAAGGAAGTACAAAAGAAAACATAAAATGCGAAATTTGTTAAGTTACCATCCGTAATTTTTGTTTAAGCTTCACTGTTTCGTTTTTCTCGGCGGACTGTAAAACCGCTTCAGTTATTATGAGCGCTTTCAAACCATCCACCCCTGTAACTCTCGGCTCTTTATTGCGTATTATGGAATTTGCGAAATGTTGCAACTCGAGTTTGAGAGGTTCTTTCCATGGATACCGCGGCATCAATGTTTGCTTAGAACTGTCAATTGTGATTTCTTGCGTGATGAAATCTAGGGAGATGATTGCTTTGCTTCCAGTTACAATCAATTTTCGAACTTTGTAGGGAGTCAACCAGTTAGACTCCAGAAACGCCGTTTTATCCTTCTCAAACGTAAGCATGATTTGAACGTAATCCTCAAATTTTTTATGTCGCAGTCTCCCTGCCTTTGCGTAAACCGCCGCCGGGTCCTCACCAAAAATGTATCTCATAATATCTATGTCGTGTATAGCGTAGTCCTTCACCACACCTACATCGCCAATTCTTTCAGGCCACTCTGAAACCCGCCTGACTGTGGCTGAAACTGGAACTCCAATTTCGCCTTTATCCACAGCCTTCTTAACACGTTGAACCCCAGGGTTAAATCTTTCAATGAACCCCACCATCAAATGCCGTTCTTTCCGTTTAGCTAATTTCACAATTCTCTTCGCTTCGGGGATGGTGCTGGATAAAGGCTTTTCCACTAACACATGTTTACCCGCTTTCAACGCTCTAATTGCTTCTTCAGCATGGGCGGTTGTCCATGTGCAGACGCTCACTGCATCTACACCCTTTCTTTTCAACAATTCTCTGCTGTCCGTGTAGGCTTCAACTTCAAACTTCTCTGCTAGAGAGAAAACTCTTTCCTTGTTTACGTCGCAAACTGCAATTAATTCGGTTTCCGGCAGCTCCTTAAACACTCTAACGTGGTTTCGCCCCCAAAAGCCAACTCCGATAACGGCTACACCTAATTTTTTCATCAAGTTGAACGCTCCTTTTTGACCATACTTACTATTTCCTGAAGTTTTGCTTTATACGTGTTGATTAATTTACAGGCTCTTTTCTTGCTTTTTGCTTCTGCATAAAATCGGAAAACTGGTTCTGTTCCGCTAGGTCTTATGAGAATGGAGTTGTTGTCGGGAAACCAAATTTTCGCCCCGTCTGTTGCGTCCACCTCCAAATTTTTGGTTTCCTCCATGAACTTCTCTAAGACTTTTTGTTTAAGCCTGTTTGGACACCCAAAAGTATGTTTCTCAATGCAGTAGCTCGGCAACTCCGCCAACAACTCAGACAGTTTTCTATCGGTTTTTGCCATAACATCCAAAATCAACGCTGTGGCCATGGCTCCATCTCGGACTGGTTGATGGGGGGCATAAAATACTCCTCCGTTTTCTTCGCCGCCCAACTTGGCATTCAACGACAACATTTTGTGAGAGACGATGATGCTGCCCACCCGGGTCCAAACAACTTGGCTTTCATAGTTCTCTGCTACGTCCTTAACCACACGAGAAGAACTTACCGGCGTGACGATGGTTTCTCCAGGGTGAGCCTCTAAGAAATGTTTTTCAATAAGCGCAAAACTTCGGTCACCCCAATGAATCTCTCCTTTTTCATCTACAAAGATGGCTCGGTCTGCGTCGCCGTCATAAGCCACGCCTACATCAGCGTTCACCGCCATAACTGTTGACGCTAAATCATGCAGGTTTTCCGGCCTAGGCTCAGGCGGCCTGCTGGGAAAACTTCCGTCCACATCAGCGTTAATCGTTGTCACGCGGCACCCCAATTCTTGAAGCAGGTAAGGCGCAACTAAAGCGCCGACGCCGTTCGCTGGATCCACCGCAACATGCAGTTTTTTGCGTCGAATAGCTTCAACATCCACGTGTTGTTTTACAGCTTCTTTATAATCGTACAGAATTTCAGGTAGCTGCTGCACTCGGCCGATCTCATTCCATTCTACCAGTTGAGTTTTGTCCTCAAAGAAGATTTTTTCAATTTCAATTTCTTTTTCCCGCGGTAACTCCACTCCGTTCTTTCCGATCACTTTAATTCCGTTATACTCAGCTGGGTTATGAGAGGCGGTGATTACGATTCCACCGTCCACGTTGTGTTGTTTGACGGCGTACTGAACGGCGGGAGTTGGAGCCATTCCTACGTTGTATACTGTGCAACCAGTTGAGGAAAGTCCTCCAAAAACAGTTTCCGCAAGCATAGGCCCGCTGACTCTACCATCGTAGCCCACCATAACATGCCCGCCATTGAAAAAGGTTCCAACGGCGCCCGCAATCTTCATCACAAACTCAGGAGTCAAATCTTGGTTCACTACGCCGCGGATACCGTTTGTTCCAAACAGTCTTTTCGAAGACACGTCCAAATCCCATTTTCATACTATTTCTTTTCTGGATGTAATAAGCTTAGCATCTGATAATGAATTGAAGCTTACGTTACATATTTAGCGATGAGCATGCTCTCAGAAACTTTTTTGTAGGGGCAGACTGCTACGCCTCGGGGGAGGATAACGTTGTCTTGGATTGTAACGTGGTCTCCTACAATGCATCCCTCTTCAATTTTCACGTGTTTCCCAATGGTTACATCTTCGCCAATGATGGCGCCATATATCGACGCAAAATCGGACACTCTTGTTTCCGGGAAAACTATTGATTTTTGGATGGACACGTCTTTTCCGATGGTTACGTTTTCTCCAATAATTGTGTAGGGGCCAATTTTCGATTTTTCTCCAACAACCACTTTTTCTGCAACGTTTATAGGAGGAACAATTTTTATGTCAGTTTCCATTTTAGCGTTTTTTCCCAAAAACTCTCTTTTCGCTTGTGTGTTTAATAAAAGCCAGTTCGCTTTAAAGTAGTCTGCGGGTTCTCCAATGTCCAGCCAAACGTCTTCAAAAACGTAACCGTAAAGCATCCCTTTTTTTGCAAGCTTCGGAAAAACTTCACGTTCGATGGACACAGGGCGGCTAGTTGAAATGTAATCGAATATTTTTGGGTCTAAAACATAGATTCCAGCGTTCACTAAGTTGCTGGGTTCTTCTCCGCGTGTAGGCTTCTCCACAAACCGTGTTATATGATTGTTTTTTGTCAACTCTACGGTTCCGTAACGGCTTGGGCGCTTGACTTGATGTAACGCTATTGTTGCGACAGCACAGTTTTCTTCATGTTTCCTAGCTAGATCTCCATAATTGATGTTTGTGAGGATGTCGCCGTTTAAAACGAAGAATGGTTCGACATGGTTGATTAAAGCCTCAGCCTTTTTGATGGGGCCGCCGGTTCCTAAGGGCTTTTCCTCTTTGGAATAATGAAGTTTAATTCCGTATTTTGATTTTCCATAATGGTTCATAAACGCCTCTGCCATATAATTTACTGCCAAAATAACCTCTTTAATTCCCTCTTTCGCTAAGCCTTTTAAAGTCCAATCTAGCAAGGGCTGGTTCAGAATAGGAACGAGAAGTTTCGGTCTAGTGCAAGTCAGCGGCCGCAGTC
>JAYEKF010000137.1:0-3972 GCA_034660895.1 Thermoproteota archaeon
AGAACGCAGGAACAAGCATTATGTCTCTGCTGGCACACTGTGCTTTAAATCGAGTTTCCTCCTGTGATCTGCATTCCACCTTTTACAACTCCTGCGAGAGGGTATACGATGAATGCTTCAAAAATGTTGGAATTCCAGCTGTGCACGCATAACTAAATCTACGTCCCAGATTAACTTCGGCAACGCTCCGCAAGGAATTTCCACCACTTATACGCTTCGGCGTGCCAAGGGCGCTTAGAGCGTTCTCACTCCGTGTTGGTTTGCGTGTTTCTTTAGTCTTTCATCAAAAGTTAGAAGGGGGTGTCCCATCCTCTTGGCCGCGGATAGAATCAGGAAGTCATTGTAGTCCCGGTATTCTTTAATTCTCTCGATGGAAAAAAGGATGTCATCGACTTGTATATGAACGGGATTGGTCTTCGCGTGTGTTAAGTACTCTGTTACTCTGTTACCTCATAATGCTCAGCAGCAAGCTTCGAAACCCCATAAGGAGACAACGGCTTAGTAGGATGATCCTCATTAATAGGCAGACGAACAGGTTCACCATAAACAGCACAAGAAGAAGCATAAGCAAACCTTTTAACACTCGCCTTCACGCTTTCCCTCAAAACATTCAAAGTCCCACCAACATTCACCTCATCAACCAGAAATGGATTCTTCACAGAAAAATCAACACTAACAATCGCAGCCAGATGAAAAACAGCATCCACGTCTTCCAAAACCCTTTTCACATCACCCTTGCTCCGAACATCACCCTCCACCAAACAAAAATTAGGCTCGCAGAGATGTAAACTCAAATTCTTTTTCATGTTTAAGTTGTTATCCCATAAGTAAATGCATCTATATTTATCGTCGTTGTCACCCGAAGACGTGACACCAAACATTTTTAATCGCCCTTGGTATCACTTATCACTCGGAAATACAACAGGGTCTTCTTGCACAAAGCTTAAATACATAAGAGGACTTTATTTCCGTTTGGGAAATAAATATGCTTGATGAAAGGGCAACTATCCTGCAAACGATAGGTGACCAAGCCTATGGGGTTAGTGACCTAATCAAAAAATTGAGGTTTCGAAATGAAAAGATAGTTTCTCTTTTGAGAGCAATGGAAAGAGAAGGTCTCGTAGATTTTTCGCGCTCTAATAACTCAACAGTGAGGGGTAGACCAAAGAAAATACCTATAGTGACTGCCTTGGGTAAACAGATGCTGAAAGACTATTTGAAATGCAAGAGAAACGTTATCCAGATAAACGACAACGACATAAAAAGCTGTATACACCAAATTTCCTTAAGGAGAACCCTTAAGAAAAACAAAGTCTCTCTCTACCGGAGATTTCTAGAGTTGAATGAAATTGCCTTCAGAATCAAAAACTCCATCACTCATTGAATGTTTGCGTAAACTTGTCGAAGTTTTTGAAGAGGAAAACATAGACTACATGTTTATCGGGGGTCTCGCTCTTCCAGCTTACGGTGAAATCAGAGCAACTCAAGACGTTGACGTGGCAGTTGTAGTTACTAATTTACAAACTCTCGAACATCTGTTTAATGAGTTAGCGAAGAGAAATTTCGAGTTAACTACAGAGCCGATGCTTGAAGCAGCTTGCATCTATGTTCTGGATAGAAAAAACATGGTTGACGTCGAAATTTGGCTGAAACCTGACGGAATAAAATTTGACAAAGAACTTTTGAAACGAAGACAACGAAGAGAGATACCGAACGTGGAAGTATGGGTTATCGGTCCAGAGGATTTCATAGTTAACAAACTGTCAAGAGCTGACAGAAGGGCTAGAGACGAAAGTGACGTTGTATCAGTTTTGATCGGGCAGAGAGGAAAACTTGACAGAGAATACTTGGAAAAGAGGGCTAAACAGTTTGGCGTGTTTCCATTATTGCAAGTTCTTGAAAACAAAGTGAAAAGAATTGCAAAATGACTTCAGTATGTAGAAATCTTCCGGAAAAAAATAGTTACCTAAACGTTAGGGTTCATCCATGGCTTGCCATGTTTCATCTGTCCCTCGCTTAGAACATCTTTTCGTATACTTGACGATTTCTTTTTTCCTTCAGCCAAGATTTCAGGTGCTCCACGTGTAAGTAGCTCAAACACGCGCGCAAATTATCACGCCTACCATAGAAAAATCATCAAAAACAACCACATCAAACTCTTCGCGCACTAATCTATCCACCAAATGACCACCAATAAAACCAGCCCCACCAGTAACCAAAACCCGGTCAACCAACTAACCACCACCTTCAAAGCCAAACACTTGCATAATAAAGATTCGACCAAATTAAAATATACGCATGCTAAGATAGTTAAAACACTTCATCAAGGTGAAGCTTTAACTATAAACGAAATTAGGCTACAATATTCATAAAAGTGGCTGGAGAGTTTTAGCCGCTCATAACACAGCGTCTCTTACGGGTTCCATTGACAAAATGCAGCTAAACGATAACTCAAGACTTGGAGCCAACGTCACATCGGCTTCTTGAAAGTTTTTATAAGGCGCAAGCCCAAAACTACATGACTGCTTATGAATCGTCATCAAAAGCGAATAGGATACCTCGTCAAGGTCCCGAGCAAGCGGATAGGTTACCTTAAACACATGGGGTCCCCACATGCCAGTAAGAGTAAAGCTCAGAGTTGAAAGCAAAACAGGGGAAACAGTCGAGGTCCCAGCTTTGGTCAACACAGGCTACTCCTCGGAGGAACCTGAAGTTTTGATTCCACGGGGCGTAGCTGAAACCCTAAACCTAAGACCTGAAATTTACGAAGAGTCAAGAGTTGAAGACTACTTCACGGTTTCGGGGAGAGTTAGGCTAACCTACATACCAGCAGCCGTGAACCTTTCGGTTCTTGCAGGAGATCGAACAGTAGGACCTGTGCGGGCGCACGCAACAATGTCAACCACAGAATCCGATGTTTTAATAAGCGACAAGCTGGCAGACAAGCTCAAAATATCAATCATCAAAGCTGGCGCAGGCGAATGGCGATTCCTAGATGACACACCAAACAAGGTAAGATTAAGCGTAAGATGAGGCATTCGCAACCTCTATTTATACTTCATTCAGTTTCTCTTAACTGATTTCTATCGACGGCAGATCAACTTCGCGCACGCAAGCTTCCCGTTATAATAGAACGCAGGAACAAGCATTATGTCTCTGCTGGCACACTGTGCTTTAAATCGAGTTTCCTCCTGTGATCTGCATTCCACCTTTTACAACTCCTGCGAGAGGGTATACGATGAATGCTTCAAAAATGTGGGAATTCCAGCTGTGCACGCATAACTAAATCTACGTCCCAGATTAACTTCGGCAACGCTCCGCAAGGAATTTCCACCACTTATACGCTTCGGCGTGCCAAGGGCGCTTAGAGCGTCCTTACTCCGTGTTGGTTTGCCTGTTTCTTTAGTCTTTCATCAAAAGTTAGAAGGGGGTGTCCCATCCTCTTGGCCGCGGATAGAATCAAGAAGTCATTGTAGTCCCGGTATTCTTTAATTCTGTCGGTGGAGAAGAGAATGTCATCGACTTGTATATGAACGGGATTGGTCTTCGCGTGTGTTAAGTACTCTGTTACCTTCTCTTGAGAAAAGCTTAGGTCCAGCTTCTCCCCTTTCATAAACCATACATACTCGTGGAAAACAACGGATGGCAGTATCCACCTTTCTAGGGAATCAAGCAGGTTCATAGCTTCTG
The DNA here is from genome assembly GCA_034660895.1 of Thermoproteota archaeon. Lineage (GTDB taxonomy): Archaea > Thermoproteota > Bathyarchaeia > Bathyarchaeales > JAYEKF01 > JAYEKF01. Next base: position 3,691 of record JAYEKF010000137.1, read on the forward strand.
TGTGGAACTCGCTGTCTTCAAAGGTGTCAAATATCAGAACATTTGTATCTACGACCGCAGACAATCATTCAACCCCCTCTCAATAGACCGCTCGACGTCCTCTAAGCCGAGGGGGTTGCCGAGTTTTTTGGTCTTCCTTTTCCCTTTCCTTGGTACCCTGATCTTGATTACGCCTTCTTCTTCGCGGTACTCCATCACGAGGACATCGCCTCTTTCAACGTTTATTCGAGCTCTTATGTCGGCGGGGATTGTTATCTGATAATTCCGGGTTACCTTCGTAGT
>JAYEKF010000138.1:0-3948 GCA_034660895.1 Thermoproteota archaeon
GGTTGACTGGAACGTTTTTGTAAATTGAGTTGAAACACTTTTCCAACACTCGTTGACTGTTTTTTGTGAGAACAACCACATCAGTTTTCATGTTGACGTTCCCTGTTCGCTAAGCGAGGTATTTTAGTCACTCATCATTTAAATATGCTCATTAAATAATCACAGTTACCGTTTAGCCTTCAAAAAGTGGGAGCTTCATCAAAGTGAAAGTGTCCTCCGAAAAGTTTCTTGGACTTTTAAAGCGCGCGGTTACTCCGAACCGTCCGTATCATGTGCAGTGGATGCTGACAAACAGATGTAACTATCGCTGCAAAAGCTGCAGTGTTTGGCGCACAAAAGAGAAAGCGAAAGAGCTCCCCGTAGATGAGGTGAAGAGGGGGTTAGACGTTCTCCGAAAGCTCGGCGTCCTAGAGGTGGTGCTTTCCGGCGGAAACCCGCTTCTGCGACCTGACATTGACGAAATCCTAGATTACACTTCAAGGTTCTTTATCACTACAATTTACGACAACGGCAGCATGGCGGTGGAGAAGATCGACGCTCTACGCAACGCTGACTTTGTAGCCGTCTCATTGGACACTTTAAACGAAAAGAAACACGACTACTTGAGAGGGGTGCCGGGTGCTTGGAGAAAAGCTATGGACGCCATCGAAACGTTACATGAGGAAGAGGTTTCTGTGGGAGTTGCAACCACGATTTCCCAAGTTAACCTTTACGAAATCGTTCACCTCACCGAGCATTTCATCAGCCGAGACATCCCAGTTTGGTACAGCCTCTACGCCTACGATTACCCATCTAAGAACCATTTGTTTGGAATAGGAGAAAGAGACAGCGAGTTTGAAATTGTAGACACCGAAGCCGTAGTGAAACTCTGTGATGAACTAAACAAGATGAAAAAGAAAAAAGAAGGCGTTTTCATCACGGAGAAAACCTTAACAGCGCTGAAACATTTCTTCTCTGAAAAGCAGAGGACATGGAAGTGCAAGGCGCTTCAAAACTTCTTCGTAATAGACCCAGTTGGAAACGTAGCAGGTTGCCACCTCCACAAACCAGTAGCGTCAATTTTTGAGTTACCAGAAGTTTGGGACAGCCCACGGTTTGAAAATCTTCGAAAAAAATATGAGCGATGCACCCAATGTGCATATTTGTGTTACCTTTTCTACTCCATCCATGCAGGTGTAAGTGGAAATATTGAAATCATGCGGGACCAGTGGAGAAACATTCGGTTAGCTATATCCTAAAAGCCGGTTGTAGTTTCCTCGATGTTTACGTTAAAAGGTTACATTTCGATGTTAGGCAAAACTTCTAAATAGTCGATGAACAAGGTAGTAGTTACCTCCAGCTTTACACCCTCTCCGCCTTCGATGTCAACCAAGCTATGCCAAACGCCTTCGGTTTTTCTGCAGCCACTCGTTAACGTGGGTACAGTAGGGATTTCAAGAATTCTTCGTGGGCCTGCATCTTTCGGTTTTTTAAGCCCTAGAATGGTGAGCAGAAAAAGGAGGATAAGGAAAGTGATTAGTGCAACCGTCCAAAGCATCCAAGTTGGAATCAACATTCTTCGTTAGTGATTTTTACTTCTATTGTAAATATAATTGTTTCCTTTTCCATTGTAAACTGTTTTTCCATTGTAAACTGGTTGTTTCCAACGATTTTGGATGCGCAGAGACCGATGAAAGCCTTGGTACAAATTAGCATGTTAATCAAGAGAGCCACAATCAACAATGCCATAAGCCAGACACTTGTTTTCGCCAGTCTAAGCAGGCGCTTACACCGACTTCAAAGAAACGTGCAAAGTTTCCAGCCGTGCGGTAAACCGGAATTGACATTATCTATGTTGGACCTACTTCGTAGCTGCGGTGCCGCCGGTTTGTTACCTTCCCAACGGGAAGATTACAAAAACGCAGTTTAAGCCCGAAATGATTTCTGTACAAAAAGTACATAAGCCTCCTACTGTAAACGACCCGGAATTTCACCGCTACAACAGAACAATCTCATATTTACAAGGGTTATGTGGGCCGGGCCGGATTTGAACCAGCGACCTTCGCCGCGTGAGGGCGACGTCCCTTGGCCCTAACATAGGTTAACCAACTAGACCACCGGCCCACTAAATCTAAACGTGAACAAAACCTTAATATCTTTTCGCAACTCTCCGCCAAATCTCCTAAGCACAACATACCGCTCACTATAAAACCCGCCTCAAAACTCACGGTGATTCGTCGTTGAGGTTACATCGTATTCCCCAAACTCCGCATGATACGTAGCCATCGCCTGCGTGTAGACCTAAAAGTTCAGCTACTTGTTCATAAATTATTGTTTTTGGAGAATGATAAGTAATAGAATTGCCTCTGCCAATTTTGGATGGAGTGATGATTGAGTAGGCATCGCTTTTAAGGCAGCCTTGTGCGATTTACAAAGCATTAGTCCATGTCGGTAAGCTTAAATTTCTATTATTCACTTGAAACTGTTGCGCAGCGGTTGCCGAGCTAGGTCAAAGGCGAAGGACTCAAGATCCTTTCCCGTAGGGGTCCGTGGGTTCAAATCCCACCCGCTGCACTTTTCGACCAATCCGTTACTATTGAGCCCGCTATTAACGCTTCCAGAAAATTTTGGCTCTATCCACCTCGGTGACATATTCACGTTTAAGAAGAGTTACGAAAGGATAATTTTTGTTGGAAGGCTATTTTCCCCAAGATATCAAGGTTGCTTTGACTTTCTCAATCAAACCAACTCTTAAGGTCCCTTTTCCCAAACTAGGCATTCTTTTCAACACATTCGTAAAGAATTTGTTTCCACAGAAACGATGTGGTTTATACATATGATAAGAAAAATACCCTCCTTAATCGCGCTCCTTCTAGGAATCAGACTGATCCTTTTGTTTTTCCAACCCTAACAAGCTTTTTCATCGTAACCCTACAAGAAAGGCTACGTGACGCCTATGATTTGAGGGATTGCATCAGCGATTCCGTGTATCACAAACTGCACCGCAATAGCTAACACAATAACAGACATAAGTCTCGTAACCACGCGGAGTCCCTCATCGCCAAGAAAACCGGATATTCTGGAAGCGTACAACATCCCTGCATACGACAATGCTATTCCAACAAAAATTCCAACAAAAACAAGACAAACCTGCAACCAACCGTCCGCCTCAGAAACAAGAAGCATCACAGTTGTAATGGTGCCGGGACCCGAAGTGAGAGGGAAAGCCAAAGGAACCACAGCGACGTCCTCAAGCTCCTCCTCAGCGTATTGGCCCTTCCTAGGATTAAGCATTCTAAACGCAACGCTAACCAAAAGAAGGCCCCCTGCAATCCTGAACGCAGCGATTGTTATGTTAAAAACAGTAAAGAAGAGTTGCCCTGCCAAGGCGAAGAACAAAAGAACCAGAAAAGATATTTTCATAGACTTTGCGATAACCCTACGACGCTCCTCCACACCCATGTCTTTGGTCAAAGTGATGTAGATTGCAATTGTGCTAGGAGGCTCCATCACAGCAACTACGGAGGTAACTGATAGCAACACAAACTCTATTATCCCCGCCATCACGGCTCACTTGCTTCAAGAGACTTTAAGACATAGATAACCGTTAAATTCCTTTTAAAACCGATTGCTTACCTAATGGAATTTGGCTACATCCTCTTTATTGAGTACGTATTCTTTCTTGAAAATGAACGTCACGCGGTTATACTGTTCTACCGCTTCTTTCAACATAGAAAACACGTCTTTTCGGTGGCCGCCAGCCACAAGAACGTAAAGTAAATCTTCGCCAACATTGAACTCGCCGAGCAAAGGATGAATCTGCACGTCTACCACTCCCTCACGTTTCTTCAGTTCCTCACAAATTTCCGCCAAATCTTCATTAACTTTCTTTTCATTTGCCTTCAAGCTTAGTTTCTGCACCTTCGCGCCTTCGCGAGTTTCACCTCGAACCACACCAACAAAAATTGC
>JAYEKF010000139.1:0-3938 GCA_034660895.1 Thermoproteota archaeon
GTGGAGCCTGGTGGAGTAAAGAGGGGAGAAGTTATTGGGATACTTGGGCCAAACGGCATTGGAAAAACCACTTTTGTGAAGCTTTTAGCTGGATTAGAAAAGCTGGATGGGGAGACGCCGGCTATGAAGAAGTTGACGGTCAGTTACAAGCCTCAATACATTTCAGCCGAATATGAGGGCTCTGTGCAAACGTTGCTGAGAAGCATTGTTGGAGAGAATTTTGGTTCTAGCTGGTATAGAAGCCAAATACTGCAACCATTAAATGTGCAATTTATTCTCGACCGGGAAATAACCGAGCTAAGCGGAGGGGAACTGCAGCGAGTAGCTATCGCCGCTTGTTTATCTCGGAACGCCCAACTGTACCTACTAGATGAGCCAAGTGCTTATTTAGATGTGGAGGAACGGTTGTCTATGGCTAGAACAATTCGACGTGTTGTGGAAAACCGTAATGTAACCGCGTTTGTTGTGGAACATGATGTGGTTGCGCAGGACTTTATCGCCGACCGCCTCATGATTTTTACTGGGGAACCAGGTGTCCATGGTGTAGCTAAGCCGCCCACTAATCTACGAGACGGCATGAATGCTTTTCTGAAGGAGATGCAGGTGACTTTTAGGAGGGATCCTGTTACGAAGAGGCCGAGGGTGAATAAGGAAAACTCCAAACTTGATAGGCAGCAGAAGAAAATTGGGGAATACTATTATGTCTCAGCAAGAGAAAAAGGGTAGCCTGTGTTTTTCATTTTCCTCCAAAATTACACTTCACTCTAACATTGCAGCCTATTGGTAACATAGGAACTGTTTTGGGCAAAAATTAAGAGAGTGCAGCTTAAGTAAGTTAACTTGAGAGGTCTCTTTGTGAATAAGCCATCGCTATCAGAATCGCCGTTGCATATCGTAACATTACATAAAACTAAATCCAATATTCTGGTGGAGCTTAAGGCAAAAGTCCAAAACCTCCAAGTTATCCGAAACAAACTAACTGCCGTAGGAGCCAAACATGTCGGCGTCTTCCATCAAATCGACATCTACTTCCATGTTCCAAAGGGCCGACTGAAACTTAGAGAAATAGAAGGATCCGAAAAGCCTCAACTAATATATTATGAAAGAATGAATGCGGCGGGTCCGCGAAAAAGCGTAGTGTTTATCATTGAAATTCAGGATCCGAAGCGCTTCGAAACGTTGCTGCATAAAATTCTTAAAATCAGAGCTACCGTTGAAAAAACAAGGGAAATCTACCGATACAAAGGAACGCAGATACATCTGGATGTTGTCCAACAACTTGGAACATTCATCGAGTTCGAAAGATCAGTATCCTCCACTGCGCAGGCTATAGAAAGGGGACGACGGGTGCTGAAGCGGCTGATGGAGACTTTTGAGATTAGGTTAGAAAATCTGGAAAACTGGTCTTACGGAGATTTAGTGTAAACACTATGAAATAGCGCTACCTTAGATCTCTTCTAGTGTTAAGCTTGACGGCGAGTTTTCTCAGCTGTTTGAGCCCCAGCCGCTTCGAAAAGCAGTTCCTCGTAAGGAGCCAAAGCGTGTGCGCAACGGTTAAGCCAAACTTCATGTTTATCTTCAATGTAGCCGAATCCTGAAAATAGAACGCCTTCAATGAAGAAGGTCGCTGACAAGAGCATTAAGATTTGACTTGGGTTGGAGAGCAAAAGGAAGCCGAAACCTTGTGGTAAATGTAGGCATGAAATGGAGAGGGCTATGGAGATCAGCGTTCCGATCAAGCCTATAATGTATAATTGGATGGCTTTTCTCATTTTTATTCTCCTGTAGTTGTGTTTAACGGTTGTCCAGTTGTACGTGTATACAATATGTCTCCCACAGGACTTATATCAATAACTGGCGTGTTAAGATATAAATATTATGTCAACTTACGACTATTTATCATACAAAAACATAAAATGTATGTCTAAACGGGGACCGACCTTAGCTACGTTCAGCCTGCTCCGCTAAAAAATGCACCGCCTGAAGCAAGCTTTTCGCCAACCCCAAAAGCTGAAGCAAAATTAACACGCCTAAAAGCAGAGTTAAATCAACCGTAAAATGCACAATTTCAACCGAGCCGGCGATAACGCCGCCTTCCAAAGCGTAAATGAAGTATAGAATCAAGAAAAGGGCTTTTCCAACGTTAAACATGTAATGGAAGATGGTTCCAGACGAAAGCTCACTTGCAACAACAAAGAAAACATACATTGCCACGAAAGCCCCTAAGAGCAGCTTGAAACCTGGAAACACGTCTTCCAAAGGCTCAATGAGAGTGGAAAATAGAAAGAAAAGGACAAGAATGACGGCTGCTTTTAACGCCGCCTTCCAGATATGAGGCAAAATTTTCTTTCTAAACGATTTTTCAGCCATAGTGAATCCTCAACGGTCCAAAACTGAACATGTCAGTTTGGAAGTAAAAGTGCGCCGTTTCAGGCTTGGCTGTAACGCTTAATTCTATCAACTGTTGGCAGGGGGAATGAGAAGGCACCTGCATATCAGTCTCACCTGAACCAATTGGGTTGCCTGCGTCGTCGTAGAAGCGAATCTGTATGGTTCCATTTAAGTCCATAAAAAAGTGATTTTCAAAACCGAAAAGCACAGTGGCGTTTGCTGTTGTTTCATTGTAGAAGATTTGATGCAGAGTGAAATTGTAAAATGGGGCGCCCCACTCTAAGGTTTGGTTAAAAGCAATTTGTAAGGGAATGACTTTGGCGAATTTAAGGGAAACAAACGCGTGCATGTTTAGATAAGTGTCGTTGAATAAGAGGTTGGAATAATTTGTTATGGTCTGGTTTAGGTTAATGGAAACGTTATGCGCTCCATATAAAACGCTTCCTTTGGGGATAAGTTCTTCATACGTAGTCGAGTTACATAAAGTGGCTCCCTCTTCGTATACGACGTAGGTGGTTATGTTGAGGTCAGACATGTCGTAGTAGCTAGTGTTGTTAATGAAAAACGGGAGGGAAACTGTGGCGTCCCCGTTAGAAGCGAAAAATTGTGGCTCCCGCATTTCCACGTTACCAAGGAGCATGAAGAGCGAATATGCAACAGTGACAGAAAAGATGATTAGCATAATCCAAAATAGTCTAATCGCCCAACTCAGCGCTCGAATGGCTTGCTCCATAAAATTTTGCATCCTTCACGGTTCTGGTGGAGGCGGAGGTGGAGGAAGTGGAGGGCGCACAGTTGCCCCCTCGGAAGACTGCGCTGTCTTTTGTTTTTCCTCTTTTGTTTTTGCTTCTTTAGGCTTTTCCTGCGGTTGTGCAACTTTTTTGGGTGCTCTTTTCGCTTGTTGCTGAGTGGCGGGCTTCGTTTTCGGTTCTACTTCCTGCGCGGCTTTCGGCGGCGGAGGGTGCCTAATTAGGGTGATTCCTCGCATGGTGAGTATGGAGCCTATCCAGCCCATGACACCTAGGTACATGATTCGTATGCATGTGGCGATGAGAGGTGCTAACGCTTCGCCAAACGCTTCTACAAGGTCTTTCGTGGCGATTATGCCGAGGTCTTCATGGAGGAAGAGGTAAGCGTTGATGAACGTGAAGAGCAGTAGCCCGACGCCTATAGCCAACACAACGATTCCGGAGATTTTTATTTTTTCAAGCATCCTCAGTTCTCCTTTTCGCACGGTTTACTAATGTTTCATATTAAGTTTTCCGAACTGGAAGAATTGATTTTCACTCCATTTTCTTGAAGCCAATGTAATTGAGAGCCATCCTACGAGCAATACTATTATACCAGCTATTGAGAAAATTTAGTCGGCTTCTTGAGCAGTTATCCCTCTTTCGTTAATTGTAAACGTTATAGAAGTGCCTCCTGTAAATCCATACGCTCCCACCCCGATGAAAACTATGCCAAAAAGTACGCCTGCAACCAAACAAAACAAAAACCATAAACCACCCCCTATCCTATTCGACCCCCTCTAGAGAGCGCTCACAAAA
>JAYEKF010000140.1:0-3893 GCA_034660895.1 Thermoproteota archaeon
ACGGTAGATGTTGACGCTTATGTAAAAGTTTGTTTCTATAAGTTTGTGAAGCATCTGCTTTGCAGTGTCTTTTGTTATCAGCTTTCTTTTGAGTGCGGTTAAGAGTACGAAGATTGTTCCTCTTGGGTTGAGCCCAAGGTTTCTTGCTACCGCTCTTGCGTTTGATTGGTCGATGAGAATGTCTTTTTCATTTTTTTGTTTTGCAAGGATGATGGCTTGAGCCTCGCCGACATCGATCCCCATCATACGTGCGAGTGCTTCGGATTTTTCCCTGTTTTTTTGTGCTAGGGATTCCTGGGTGAGCCATTCTTCGTTCATGGCTTGTTCTATCGCGTATGCATCTGAGTATCCTTTTTCTTTCCCTCGGTCGATGGTTTCAACTTTGACTTCTGGTGGAATTTGTACTTGGATGAATATTTCTTTTAGAAGTTGAAGTTTGCTTATTCTTGATAGATAGATGAGGGGCGTGGCGTTTGAAACAGTCAAGCGGCTTCGTCTACTCCTTAAGGGCTGCTTTGATGTCTTCCTCAAGATCTTTCATGGCGTATTTGAATTGGATTCCTTCTTTAGCTGCTAGCTGCATCATTTCTCTGAGTGTTACGTCTGCTAGTCTTGCTGCACGCCATAGTGTTACTTTTCCTTCCCTGTACAATCTCAAACCGCGTTCTATTTTCCACTGTTGAATACCTCTTGCCAACAGTTTCCTTATTATTGCGGCGCGGTCGGTTTTCTCTTCCTTTTCGATTTCCTTCAAGTCTTTGGCTACTTCATCTGGGACACGTGTGGATATTACTTCTGTCATCCAAGTCACTGTTTATATTTGCTTGTAAACGATACATATAAACGTTTACGCAAACCCCTCACAACTTTTCTGGGATCTGGCTGAACGTGGTGGTCTCTCAGTATTGTTGTTTATTTCATAGATACTTCATGTTTTTATGTGCGTGCACGTAAGGTTTATATTACCCAATTGGTTGGGTAATCATGTGGTTGAATTGGCTGAAACTACTTATTATAAAAATAAAGTGTACCTTCCTCGTGAGGTACAAGAGAAGTTAGGCTTGGTTGACGGCGACAGGTTATACATTGAGGTGTTGGACAGAGGGGTGGCGCGGCTGGTTGTGGTACGTAGAAGCGATATGAGCAAGAGGATTCTTGAAAGATTGGATAACCCGCCGAATCTTGGGAAGTTAAGGGGTCGAATCACGAGGGAAGAGATCTATGAGAATATTACTTGATACGAATATTCTTGTGCATTCATATAACCGTGCGTCCCTGTATCAGAAAAGAGCCAGTGATGTTGTCAGAAAGGCTGTGCGTGGCGAAATTGAGGCTTGTATTGCCCCGCAGATATTGTATGAATTCTTCGCGGTGGTTACAGACCGTAAACGGGTTGAGCATCCCCTTTCGGTTGATGAGGCTGTGGACATATGCCTAGACCTTTGGGAGTGCCGCGGAATCGAAAAAGTGAATCCAACGAGGATGGCGCAAAAGGAAGTTTTCAAGTTTACTAAGCAATTGAAGTTGTCTAAAGGTGAAATTTTTGATTGTGTATTAGCTGTTACGGCGAAAGAAAACGATGTAGAAATGATTTATACGGAGAACGTCGACGACTTCAAAGCCTACAGCTTTCTCAAAGTTTCAAACCCGCTGGTTTGAACCCGCAAAGCGTTTAGTGCTCCAGATAAGTTTATTCGAAAAACACTTTTAGGGAGTCTACTTTTCCCAGATGTTTGTAGTCGTTTGAGTATACTTCGTAGACCCCTATTCCAGCCATTATGGCGATGTTGACCCCGTCATTCAAGTCCACGCCGTAGAGGCGCATGTCATGGCGAAGTTTACTTGGAACGATAATACAGCTTCTACAGCCTTCTGATAACGCGCAAAAATGCTCGGGTCTTTTATCAATTTTTTGAACTTCGGGTTACACAGTGTAATTTTGTATCGGTTTAGCTTCATGACGGAAGTGCGCGGGTTACGATTTAAGAGTATTCTTCTTTTGTAATTTCTCCTTTAGCGTATCTAAATTTGCGAATTCTCATTTATTTACACGCGGTATTTTGTCGAAATGATGTAAAGACGGGTTGTCTAACTCCAATTTGGAATTGGAATGCCTGTTAGGACCTTAAATACAACAATCTTAGAAAAATGAAAAGTAGAAAAATTTGACAAGAAAAATGACGAAAATGAAAACGTTAAACAAAACAGTTTTCACCCTAATAGTAATGCTAATCCTATCATCGCTAATCATCAGCATAAGCATTAAAATTGTTGGAATACCGACGGTATATGGAATAAACATACCGGGGAATCAGGCACCAAGTGTTGGAATTTATGTCAACACAACAGGCTTTTGGAGGGCAGGTTATGGCTTCAATAAAACTGGTTGGTCGGTTGGGACATCTGCACTTCAAGCTGCAGTGGACAATTGCACCGCCTCTGACACCTATATGAACATCACAGTGTTACCAGGAACATACAATGTTACCCAACTAAACGTTGACGTTACTGGAATGACCTTACAGGCGTACACCTCAACGAAACCCACAATAAACTATACTCAAACAACAGGTCAAGCAGTAACGGTGACGGCGGACGATGTTATAATAGATGGGTTTACGATAACTGGACCGAACATAACGTCTGGGTTTATTGTTCAGCTAATAACCCCAAGAGACAACGTAACAATCAGAAACAGTGTCATTAACTCAACTGGCGGTGCCAGTCAAGGCATCTCAACGTGTGGGACTTACAGTAATTTAACCATACAAAACAACACATTCTACGTTGATAGCACTGGAGGAGATGTTGGAGTCACGTTTAATCCAAGTAGTTCAAGTGCAACATCGACGGACGTGATTGTCACCCAGAACATTTTTGTCTCAAGCGGAGGCGCTACTAACGCGATGAAATTTGGATCTTTAAAAGATTCATCTATAACTTATAACACGATAAACGGGACAAACGTACGTTTACACATCGTTAACGCTGATACAAACAACGTCACCCTCGCGCATAACACATGGAATGGAATCAATAACGATGGACTTCTAATACAAGGATATCAGGCAACCAAAAATGATCGTGTGACAAACCTAGACATAAACAGCAACACATTCAAAGACTTAGGCTACAGCATCCTATTTTTCAACAGCACAGGGAACTACGTGCTTAACTCAAGCAACCTTGACGCCAACACCATTCACATATACTACAACAACTTTGAAAACGTTTCAACAGGCACCGCACCATATAAAGGAGCTGTAGTAAATCAGGTCACCAGTGTAATCATCAACGCTACGCTCAACTGGTGGGGTGACACCTCTGGACCTGGCGGAGTTGGAGTTGCTGGCGGCGCAGGCAATCAAGTCAGTAGCCATGTGAATTACAGTCCATGGCTCAATTCATCATATCCAGGCGGTTCAGCTATAGGTGGAACTGGAACGTCAGATTCATTCACAGCAGGAGGCACCTTGGACGCGATGTACTTGGCTGATACTATGGTTGAAATAAGTGGAACAGGAAGTGTCGAGGTAGGCGTTGTAAAGTTTTTCAGCAACCCTGTAGGGCCAAGCTTCAGTGGAGACATAGGAACGTACATAGACGTGAACATCAACACCACAACAGGCGTCAATTCACTGTTGATCAAGCTGCACTATACAGAAGGCGCAATAGATGAAACAGTGAACGCTCGTGAACACGCCATGTACTGGTGGAATGGAACAAGCTGGCAAAAATGCTCAGATACAGGGATTAACACCGTTGAGAACCTTATATGGGTCAGAATCACAGATTCAACCTCACCAAACCTAAACGGCTTAACAGACACTCCATTCGGAGCTAACAGTTTATCACATCCGGTGGGTGGAATCTTTCCACCTGAAAACAGATTG
>JAYEKF010000141.1:0-3786 GCA_034660895.1 Thermoproteota archaeon
AACGTCTTCAACAGACGGGATCTCAGTTTGGAACTTTTTTTCAAGCTTGCAAACAACTTTGTCCGCTATTTTTTTGGCGATTGCGCTATTGTTTTCCCATAGCTCCTCATCAATTTCGTTTAACGCTCGGTAAACCGCGTTCTGAATTTTCTCTGGTTTAAAGTCAACTATCCTACGATCACGTTTTCTGATTTTTTTTAAACTTGACACATTTTCCACCAATTTCTTAACTGTTTTTGAGCGTTGCACATTTGTCGCGTTCGTTAGACGTGTAACCTATCATTTATTTTTCCCTCATGAAAAGCGTCCGCAAACTAGAAAGACGCTCCGAAGAATAAACCTCGGCAGTAAATACAATTAGGGTGAGCGTGCTGTTAGGTTTTCTTAATGCACTTTCATGTAAACTTTCTGGAGGTTACTTTTGAAAATTAAGGTGTTATTACACAAGTTTTGTGCGAATTTGATGCCGACGGTTTTTACTTAAATTTTTTAGAAAAAACAGTTTAAAAATATGTACAGAATCTACTTCGAAATTAACACGTATGACACTCGTTTACCAACAGCGGCTTGCTGAGTTGGAGCAAGAAAAGACGTTAAGCCATATTTAGCGGAAACCCGACTAAACCGCTGCAAGGAGTCAACTGATCCACAAGATGGGCATTTTGACAAGATTCCGTAGGAGACGTTTTGGCAATGACTACAATAACTGAGATTTCGATTGTATGCGTAAAGACCTACTTTGTATTTAGTTACAATTTGCCGAGTGACCGCCAAAAGTTCTTCGGGGTTCTGTTCTATGTCAGCAAGCTGTAAAACTGCAAGATGTCCTCCTTGACATAACTGGTGAAACTTCTCTTCTATGCGCAGTCGTTCTTCCCACGGAATATGCGTTTCCAGTGGAACAGCAAAACCATCAGTGTAAAACGGATGCTCCTTGTTACCTAATGTGTGAACCTTCTCCCATCCATATCTGTCAACATCCAACTCCGCCAACCTTCTTGACACGTCAATGTTAGAGCTCATAGAAGAAGCCATCCGAACTTCAGAACTCTTAGAACGCTCTTGAACTTTAACAGAACTATGCTTCACAATTTCTTCAGCCAAGTGCAATCCATCCTCATGCACCGCTTTTCCGCAGAACGATTGAACGGCTTCGTTCAACCCAACGAAACTGACAAGCCTCAAACTATTTTCCAATCTCGCGTACCGGTCGCCTTCTGCACGATGCGTTAGGAACGGAAGCAACCCCTCTTTTGCACGTTGCTCAATCACTTGGCACTTTATCTTTAACGCTTGAAGCGCCATTTCCAATCGGTCGTCCAAAAACTCGAAGAACTTACTTCTGTTTCTCTTCGCGTCGTAAGAGATTCTTGGCAGGTTGATTAGAACGTTTTCCACGTTTCCCGTTCGTAGTGTGTCAAGTTCCCAGTCTCCTTTCCAGTCAGCTGAAAGACGGCGTCCCGTTGCGGTGTAAGAAGCATATTTTTGCCCTTCGAAGAAAAGATTCGCAAAGTATGGAAGCCCTTTTTCGGCGGCGAGTTGATGCGACTGTAAGAGCAGTTTTTCACAGTAGCTGTTTTCGAATGTTCCAGGTCGAAGTTTAATAATAACGCTGGGGTTAAAAAGAGGCTGATTGTTTTTCATTAAGTCCATAAGAGCCTGAGCGACCAGTTGACTTTCTTTCGCAAAATCAGCATAGCAATCACCCACCTTTCCCCCTGGCTCAACCACCTTCTTCTCGAGGAAATCTGGAATAACCAATTCAAGCTCTAAAGAAGTTGGAATAGGAAAGCCTTGGTGGGTGGAAGCTTGGTTTAAATCAAAAAGAAAAACGTGCAATTCCTTTTTAATTTCATTAAATGACATTCCCTTCACGAATGGTGCTAAGAAAACATTAAAAAAATCTAATGTCTGCTCTCCGGATATTTCAGTTGCCGCGATTTTTAGGAGTCTAGAAATCATGAGCAAAGCGGATTCAAAGGTTTTTGGGGGATGAAATGTAACACCTCCTAGGAAACCATTTTTTCTAAGAGTTAACCCGTACTTCAGGAAAAAACGAAGGTCATGCACGAATTCGTTGGGTTTCAGAATCCAGCGTCCCAAGTTGTTCAGGTGTAGTGTTCCGGACATGTGGGCGTCAGCTACAACTCTGGGAAGCACGTTAAGGAGAGTGTATTCTCCAATAACCGCGTCACCCGCCGCCCTATGCACAGCTTCAACATTCAGAGATTTAGCGCCTGTTTCCTTTATGAGTTGAGTAACATCATGAACAGGCAGCCCAAGCCGAGTGAGTTTATGACGATACTGTTCAAGTCTCTTCTCAACCAGAATCGTATTAACAATCTCTCGTATGAGAGGAGCCGTGAGATACTTCGTTTTAAACTTCTGCAAACGCTTTTCCGCTTCGCGAGCGATTTTTTGGGCCAGTTGAGTAGGGACATCAGCTTCTTTTATGAGCGATTCAGTGATTTTGTTTCGGTCAAATTCTTCGATGGACAACCTGGAAGTACGTACAAACATTTTTCTACGTTCAAACGCATGTTTCTCCATCTCTTCAGCCATATGAAGAGCCATACGCCCAAGCTCGGTAAGCCGATACTTTTTTGTTTCCAAGTCAGGCTCAACCAAGTCGGTTTTAAGAAGGGACTTCAAGTGGTACGCAAATCGACCCGCATTTCGAGCGGAGCTAAGTTGCAACTTGTTCATAATTTGGGTGTAAGAAAGCGAGCCGTAATCAAAAAGAACGCTCAGGATTCGCAGTCGTGTCGGAGACGAAACGGCTTTAAGGATTTTCACACTTCGCGGTCGATATTGAGACAAAGATGCAACCTCTTCTTAAAGTTACTTGCCAATACCCTATGGCTTTAGCTGGGTTTAAAGTTTAAGCGTCCCAAACCATCTTTGCCAGTGCACTTTAAGAATCAGCTATCCCCTTTTCTTCAAGTTTTTTCAGAAACCGTTTCTTTGGCAGTTTTTGTTTTTCCACCTGTTCAACATCTGCAGCCACAGCTTTCACACTAGCACGGGGGACAACATCTCTAAATAAGCTTATTAGCCCAAAATCTTTAAACCTAAAGCGGGGCTGTCGGCTAGTATGGTCTAGGCTCTGAGCCTCGGGCGCTTGGGACCCCGGTTCAAATCCGGGCAGCCCCACCACCCACCGAAAAAATGACTTAAAGCTTATTACTTGCCTTTCCCTTGCTGTTCAAAACTTGCTCTTCGGTGAGTTGTTGTGCAGTGGGTGCAAAGGCTACGAGAGAACCTTTCCGTTTTAGAGGGCAATCTGCTTGTTTTGACGTTGAGTTGGATGCTTTGGTTCCCTGCTATGCGTATGACAAACACGTATAGTCAACGGTATATTACAGCTCTCGGGGCTACCCCATTCATATTTGGAGTTATTAACGCTGTCTCCATGATTGCTGTTTCTATCGTCCGCATTCCAGGCGGATACATAGCCGACCGGTATGGAAGGAAAAAAATTGTGAGCACCATGACATTCGGCGTTGCATTAGCATACCTTTTTTACGCATTCGCTTCAAGTTGGGAATGGATTCTTATAGGTGCAACCGTTAGCAACCTTTTTCTAATTTATCAACCAGCGCTTATGGCAATACGTGCGGACAGCGTTCCCGCTGAAAAAAGAGGAACAGGGTTCGCATTAGCCAACTTTCTTCCTCGACTAATTTGCATTCCAGCTCCAATAATTGCTTTGTATCTTGTGGACACGTTTGAGCTTATTCCCGGGATGAGAATTGCTTATTTAGCTGCTACAAGTCTTGGAGTAGG
>JAYEKF010000142.1:0-3618 GCA_034660895.1 Thermoproteota archaeon
CCACCCGAGCACGCAGCTAAAGCCTACGGAACCGTAAAAAGTTTCGGAAAGATAAAAAAGGAAGAATGGCGCGCCGATGGGTCATGGTTTTCCATAATTGAAATGCCTGCTGGGCTTTACGGCCCCTTTCTAGAAAAGATTGGGGAGATAACGCGAGGTAATGTTAAAGCAAAACTGATTAAATGAATTCGTAAACAAAATAAAATTTGGGTTGTGACAAAATTGCCAACATTTTTTGAAAGAAGGGACCTTGTGACGCCTGGAGATTTACTTGCAGAAGGCGATTACATCGCCGGCGAAAACACATTCAAAGACAACGGTCAAATTTACGCCGAAAGAATCGGGCTTGTAGAATATAAAGAACGGATGGTTGAAGTTGTCGCCCTACAGTCATTTTATATTCCTCGAATCGGAGACACCATAATTGGAAAAATCGTTAAAGCCGGCATGCGTGGTTGGAGTGTAGACATCAAAGCTCCTTATCTTGCTTCATTAAGGGCGACTGACGCGCTTGGCCGACCGTTCGACCCTAAAAGAGACGATTTGTTCTCCATACTTGAAATCGGCGACCTCGTTATCGCTAAAGTAGTGGCTTACGACCGGACATCTAATCCGTTATTAACGGTGCGGGATCCCAGCCTAGGAAAAATCGCAGGAGGACAGATTGTCGAAGTCACCCCGTCAAAAATCCCTAGACTTATTGGAAGAAAGGGATCCATGATCAACATGATAAAACAGGGGACGCATTGTAAAATCATTCTCGGACAAAACGGATTAGTACTAGTGCGTGGTAAAACCCTAAAGAATGAGCAGCTCGCTATTAAGGCGATTCGGAAGGTGGAGAGGGAATCGCACACAAGCGGGCTGACAGATCGTGTGAACAAAATGATTATAGAGGAAAAGTGACGAAAATGTCTAACAAGAAAAAAAGTAAAAAACTGATTGATGAAAAAGGCATCCGAGTGGATGGAAGAAAATCAAATGAGTTGCGGCCGCTAACTTTCAAGATTGGTGTTATAAACAGAGCGGATGGTTCAGCTTACATTGAACAGGGAAAAAACAAGATTTTAGCTGCTGTTTATGGACCGCATGAAGTGCATCCTAAACATTTAGCCCTTCCCGACCAAGCCTTACTTCAGTGTCGTTATCACATGGCGCCGTTCTCTGTAGATGAGAGAAAGTCTCCAGCCCCAAGCAGAAGGGAGAAAGAACTTTCCAAGGTAATCAGGGAAGCCCTTAGACCAGCTGTTTTCGTTGAGTACTACCCTCAGACTTCCATTGAGATTTTTATGGAGGTCCTGCAAGCGGACGGTGGAACAAGATGCGCAAGTATCAACGCGGCTTCTCTTGCATTAGCAAACGCAGGCATCCCCATGCGGGATTTAGTGGCGTCATGTGCAGCGGGAAAGTTGGATGGAAAACTGGTGCTGGACTTAAATGACGTAGAAGACAAAGGGAGTGAAGCTGATGTGCCAGTGGCGTTGCTTCCAAACGCAAATGCGGTTACGTTGCTTCAAATGGATGGACTTTTAACGGTTAAAGAGTTCGAAAAAGCTGTTAACCTCTCTATTGAAGGGTGTAAAAAAATATACCAGCTTCAAAAGGATGCCCTAAAAGAAAAGTACAGTGTTGCTAAGGAAGGAGAGGAGGTGAAGGAATGATACCTGTAATTGCGCGAGTGAAACAAAAACAGATTGCCAAGTTAGTTTCTCAGGGAAAACGGTTGGACGGCCGTGGACTAGAGGATTATCGTGACGTAGAGCTTGAGGTTGGAATAATTGAACGTGCGGAGGGTTCCGCCCGCGTGCGTTTAGGCGAAACGGAAGTTGTGGTAGGCGTGAAAATTGAGGTTGGCACACCCTTCCCAGATGTACCTGACCAAGGGGTGTTAATGGTTAATGCGGAGTTTGTGCCCTTGGCGTCACCTGCTTTTGAGTCTGGACCGCCTGATGAAGATGCGGTGGAACTTGCTAGGGTTGTAGACCGAGGTGTACGTGAATCAAAAGCGATTGCTCTAGAAGATTTATGCATCGAATCTGGAAAGAAGGTTTTCATTGTTTTCGTGGACGTTTACATTCTTAACCATGATGGAAACCTCATTGATGCTTCAGCTTTAGCGGCACTTGCCGCTTTGCTTAACAGTAAAATGTTCAAATATGACGTTAAAGAAGGCGAAGTTGAAATCAAACCTGGTTACACGCCGCTAAAGATTGGAAACCATCCCATCGCCGTTACGGTGGCGAAGTTGGAGAACACTCTTGTTGTGGACCCTATGCTGGAGGAGGAGCAGGTTATGGATGCAAGGTTAACCGTAACCTTTGATAAAGATGGAAAAATTTGTGCTACGCAGAAGGGTGGTTACGGCTACTTCACGCTGGAACAAGTGTTAGAAGCTGTCAAGACAGGTCGGAGAAAAGCTGAAAAATTGAGGAAAATCGTGGTGAAAAAGTAATGGGGAAACGAACAAAAAAAGTTGGTTCAACTAGGGGCTTAGGTTCACGTTACGGTGCCATGGTGAGAAAACGGTACGTTAAAGTAGTTACTGGAGTGAAAAACGCGTATAAATGTCCTAGATGCGGTTACATGAGAGTTCGAAGACAAAGTGTAGGCGTGTGGAAATGCCAAAAATGCGGGTTTACTTTCACCGGCGGCGCTTACACTCCATTTACGAAAGTCGGTGTTGTCGCTGAACGGGTGGCAAAGGGGACGCGTGTTCCACCGGTGACGGTTGAAAGGGAAGAAACTGGTGGAAGCGTCAGTTAAAGAGCAAAAGCATACATACAAATTTTAGTAAGAAACTTCAACTGTGATGTTTGGTTCTGCATGACTGGAAACAAGGGGCTTCTTCTCTCCACATCCCGTGAACCAACAAGAAGGATGAGGAGTTTTTGCCATGACCTAGCACGTTGTGTTCCTAGCATCATCCGGGTTAACCGTGGGAAACTGAGTATGGACGGGCTGGCTGAAAAGGCGTTGGAATGCGATGCTGACCGCGTTATTATTGTGAGTAGATGGAAGGGTCGTTTGGGAAAAATTGAACTCTACAAGATTGGGGCAACCGGATTGATTCCCTTTCCGCCCGTAGTTTACGTTAAGAGCATTAGGCTTCAGAGAGAATTCGGAAGAAAAAAGAAGAGCGGACGTATCAAGTCTCTCGCAACAACGTTGTCCACCGAAGTCTCCCCAGAAACGAGGAAAACAGCTGAAGCTTTTTCAAAGTTCTTCAAACTTTCTCTCTTACCCATCGACCAAACGGTTTTAAATAGGTATTCCGCTTGCATGCATTTTTCATTAGATTCCTCTAAGCACACTCAAATTACCTTTCTACTTTTTCCCTCAAAAATTGAATTTGGCCCACGGATCACTATTTCACACTTGGTTACGGAGTTAAAAAAATGAAGGCGCATGTAACGGTTACGCTAAGTTTTCCGTCTAAAAAACGTCTAAACACCGTGTTGCAAGCCTTAAAGCCTGAAACCGAGAGTTCTCCTACGTTGCGTTCAAGAGTTGAATTGCAAGGGAATGGAAAGAGCTTAACGTTGCGATTTGAAGCTAAAGACACCACTGCATTACGGGCTTCGGTTAACTCCTATCTACGCTGGATAAGTTCAACGGAAG
>JAYEKF010000143.1:0-3524 GCA_034660895.1 Thermoproteota archaeon
GAAGAGTGAGGCAAGCGCAATAGACATTCCACATTCCCCAAACCGGAAGTTGCCATGCAACCGGCGCAACACAATATCCCGCTAACAGCGCCGTGTAGTAGGTTAGAACTGGCTTCCATTCTCCTCTGAACAAGAAACCAGACATCATTGCGCCTGTTGGAGCGCCGAAAGTGAAAACGAACTCGTACGGGTCTCTAAAATATATGCAATGTCCAATTAAGACGCCGAGAAGGGTTGACAGGAACCCTGCGTAGGGGCCAAGTACAATGCCAGTGAGAGGTTCTGTAAAGAAAACTAAACCGTACCAAACGCCGGATGAAAACCCAGAGAAAAACCATATTGAGTCGCATACAACGTTTATAGAAGCGAAAACCGCCACTAGGGCCACGAACAAGGATTTCTTCATTTTCTGTTATTACTTATTTGATGTAATCTCCAACTAGGAAGGAAATGTTTCCGCTTGTTTATAAAACTTCGAATAAGCGTCAACATTTAAGTTAATAAGTTATTTTGTCCTTTGCTTAAAATAACAAGCAGAATATGGTGTAGTTTACAGTTGAAAAAGAGGTTTGAACTTCTGGAGCACACAGCGGATGCGTACATCGCTGCATACGGTGCTAGCTTGGAGGAAGCGTTTGAAAACGCAGCCTTAGCGACGTCTGAGGTGATGACGGACACCCGGAAAGTGAAGCCTAAGGTGGAGGAGCAGGTGGAGGTAAAGGCGAAGGACGAATATGCTCTCTTATACAACTGGTTGGAGGAAATAATTGTCAAGTTTGACATACAGAACCGCCTATACTCACGTTTCAAAATTTCCACAATAAAACCAACATCCAACGGGTTTAAGTTAAAAGCGAAGATTTGGGGCGAGCCGTTCGACCCGGAAAGGCACCCTCAAAAAGTTGGAGTCAAGGCTGTAACATATCATCGGATGGCTATCATAAAAAAGCCTAACATGGTAACCGTTGAATTCATTTTAGACATCTAAAAACCGTACCTAATGAATTAAAAAGCTGATTTCTTCCACCAGAGTTTCTGGTACGATGTTTCTTTTTCCTATTCTCTTCAGCGTAACAAATCCAAGTTTTTTCAATATTTGCAGGTCTTGATAGATGTTTTTTACGTCTCTATGAACTTTGTGCGCTAGGTTGTTTATGGATTCTACGCGAAGGTGGGCTAATGTATAGAGTAGTTCAAGCCGTTTTGGGGTGATCACCGCCATATCTTTAGGTGTGAGAGTGCGTAGTTCCTCCACGGTGTAGTCGAGTTCGCCTTCCTCTATGTAGCCTCGATAAGCATCCATCAATGCAGCCCATTCGAAATAAGTTTCCGCCGTCCGTTTGTTTAACCGTTCCTCTAGAAACCGTTCCTCAAACTCGTCAAAGTTCATGTTATATTTATGTTCAAACTTTTTGATGCTCTGTTTTACTTCTTCTGGTGTTAAACGGCGAACAATTCGAACCAACATTTCTTTTCGTCTGTTAGCATACGAAAGTGCGGTTTAAAATTTCTTTGGTATAAACGCCGTAAATAAAATTGGAAACATTAAAAGCTCGTGCTATCAATTGGTGTTGACTGTGGAACAATGTACAGCGTGAAACTCAATGAATTTACCCATCTAATCGACCTTCAACCAGCGGATTTGAAACATTTTATTGCATCCTACGTGTTAAGGGGAAACAAAGTAGCAATCGTTGAAACAGGCCCCGTCTGCACAGTTTCTAATTTGTTGGCTGGTTTGCAAGAGACAAATATTGAATTACGTGAAATTGATTACGTGCTGATTTCTCACATTCATGTTGACCACGCTGGGGGTGCAGGAACCTTATTGCAGCATTTACCGAACGCAAAGCTGCTGGTTCACGCTAGAGGCGCCCCGCACATGGCGAATCCAGATAGGCTTTGGAGGCAAACCAAGCAGATTTTAGGCAGCGTCGCTGAGTTGTACGGCGGGTTTGAGCCGGTTCCGCAGGAACGCATAGTTGTAGTCGGAGATGGGATGACTTTTGATTTGGGTGAAGGCGTTGAGTTGAAGGTTTTGGAAACTCTTGGGCACGCCTCACATCACTTAAGCTTCTATGAGAAACGTAGTGGAGCAATCTTCTCTGGGGACGCTGCAGGGATATACCTCGATAAGTTCGACGTGACCATACCGACTACTCCTGCGCCGTTTCATCTGGGAGTGGCTTTGGCGTCCATTCAAAAGCTTATAGAACTTTCACCTAAACAACTCTGTTATACCCATTTCGGTCCTGCCAACCGGGCGGTAGAAAGGCTGCAAGCTTACGTGGATCAGCTGAAACTTTGGGCGGAAATTGTTCAAGGTGGAATGCGAAAAGGAGAAGACTTAAACACTATTTATCGAGAAATCTTGGAGAGGGATGACTCCACACGAGTAGCAGCGGATTTTATTCAAAGCCATCAAATATTTCGGAGAGGAATTATCATACAGAACATTCAAGGCTTCGTTAAATACTTCAACAAAACTTCAAAATTTGAACGTTAGTAGCAGAACTCGCAGTTAACGTTGTATTCTCTGCATAACTTAAGGATTTTTGATTTCAGTTTTTCGTAGTAATTGTTTTTCGACCAGAAAATCCGTTTGTACTGCGGTATTAACTTGGGGTAGTTTTGTCGCAGGAAATTTAGAACCGAGAACCATACGCCCCAACGCATGTTAAGACGGTCAACTAAAAGACAATCCACATTCACATCAGCGACGGATTGAATCATGCTGCGTATGTTTTCATCCGTGTCCGTGATAAACGGCAGAATAGGCCCCATGAAAGCGTACGTGCGCAATCCTTCCTTATGCAACCTTTGCAGTGCAGCTAACCTCTCTTTTGGAGGTGAAGAACGAAGTTCGCATTTCTTTCTAACCTCATCGTCAACTGTGGTGATGGTGAAGCCGACTTCGCATGCTGGAAACTGTTTAAGCAGGTCAATATCTCTCAGAACCAGCGATGATTTGGTTTGAATGGTGACTGGAAAGCGGTAGGTTAACAGTTTTTGAAGACATTTTCTGGTCAACTTGTATTTTTTATCCAGCGGCTGGTAAGGGTCGGTGACTGTGCTTAGCCCTACTACTCCTCTAGTTTTCTTAGCGAGTTCTCCGGCTAAGACTTGAGGGACGTTAATTTTAACGTCCACAAATTCACCCCACTCTTCTTGATGTCCAGTGAACTTTTTCATAAAGCGGGCGTAGCAGTAGATGCATTTGTGTTCGCATCCGGTGTACGGGTTAAGAGCGTACTGTATGGTAGGGATGCCGGACGGACTGAGCGCCGACTTACACAAAACTTCTTTAACAACCACCAAAGAAACCCCAACCCTTAATTGTTAAAAAGAGAACTGGAATTTTAACATATTGAATTATCAAAAACAATTTTTGATTTGTGAGTAACGGTTGGGCGAGGTTTATGGTCTTTAAAACTTTGGTGTAAACACCAAAGTCATTTATATCACACTTTTCCATTTGTTCTCTGGGCGAATTATTATGAGAGGCAGAGGACGTGGAGCGCAAG
>JAYEKF010000144.1:0-17068 GCA_034660895.1 Thermoproteota archaeon
AACACCCAAACCCACACCTACAAGCTGCAATTACACAAAAAAAGGGGATTAACATCCCGTCTTTTTGCACGAAGAGGAAAAATTAACATTTCCTGCAAAATATGCCTCCTGACGATAACAGTAGCCAACCATAAAAAATTACAGAAAACCTTTAATTTGAGAATACCATAAACAAATATACTGTTAAAGGAGAAAGGAGATAGAACCTGAATGTATAAGCAGAAATTGTTATCAACTATAACCATCATGTTGCTTGTGTTGAACATCATAATGGTTCTAACACCCGTAAACGCCCAAACTTCCAATTATGTAGCTGTGAACCCACCTTACTACAAGGGCGACCATGTTGGCGAAACGTTTCAGATAAGCATTAATGTTAGTGTACCAGGATACGAGGGCCACGGAATGTTCGGCTACGCGTTCAAGTTCTATTGGGATCGCGCCCTCATCAACGCTACTGGCTGCACGGTTTATCGGCCGTCCGCTTGGGGCTCCCGCTGGATGGACGTCGGCGGCGGGTTAAAGTGGAATTACAACACTACTCATGGGAGGTATGACACAGCTACCACCGCTTTGGATCCAGCTCCTGAAGTCTACGGTAACTTCACCCTAGTAACCATCGACTTCGAAGTTGTACACAAACCTGTTTATCCTGAGTCTGGAAGTTGCCTCTTGAAGTTGGTGGACACCGCTCTCAGCGGTGAGGCCGGCTTTGTGATCCCACACGAAACGTACGATGGCTTATACGAAATTGAGAGGGAGATGCCCCCACCACCAACCATTTACGTGAATCCCCAAAACATTATTGACTCAAGTCTTGTCGAATGCAAAAATTTCACCATCGACATAAACGTTCTCGACGTTACAAACCTTTACAGCTGGGAGTTCAAACTATACTACAAGAATAATGTACTAAAAGCCACTAATGCTTCCGAAGGCCCCTTCCTAAAGAGTTCTGGATCCACTAACTTCCAAATAAAAGAACTCAACGAAAACTTCAACTCCACACACGGTTTAGTTTGGCTGAACTGCACACTGTTGTCTCCGCCTGGAGTCAGCGGCAATGGAACATTAGCGACAATTCTCTTTCACGTTGAATCTTCGGGTGAAAGCGTGTTAGATCTATCTGATACGGTGCTAAAAGATCCATTAGGATTTTCTTTCCCTCATGAAGTAAGGAACGGCTACTTCAGTAACATATTGGTGACAAAAATCTATGTTGATCCCAAAGTAATCTTTGATCCTAACCTAACCCCCAGCTCAGAAATATCCATCAATATCAGAATGCAAAACGTTGTCAACCTCTACAGCTACGAATTCAACCTAACTTACAACACGGACATCCTGACCTGCTTAGGAGCGGTGGTAAAGCCGCCGCCTAACAACGAAACTAACTTCCACACAGACCTGTCAATAAACGATGAAAACGGCTACGCCTATGTCAATGTCACTTATTATCCGCCGGCAGAGCCGATTCACATAGTAAATGCCACTGTTACAACTATTTACTTCCAGATTCAAGGCTACGGCTGTTCAGACCTAAACCTGACTCACACAAGGATTGAAAACCAACACGGTGAAACAATATCCCACAAGGTGGAAAACGGAAGAATCTGCACCGTAATAAGAGATGTCGCGATTATCCATGTCGAACCCTCCCGCAACGCAGTCTATCCAGGACAGATAGTGAACATCACGGTTGTTGCTACAAACTTGGGAAACCTGACAGAAGAATTTAATGTCACCGCCTATTACGACAGCACTGTGATTGGAGTACAGGAGGTTATTGACTTAAATCCGAATGAAAATGTCACGTTAACTTTCACTTGGGACACCACAGGTTTGGAGCCCTGCCGCAATTATACAATACGAGCGGAAGCCAGCGTAGTGCCGTACGAAACTAAAACAGAAAACAATGTATACTCGGATGGTGAGGTGAAGATCAAAATGTTAGGGGATGCAAACGGCGACGGCTCCATCGACTTATACGACTTATCTATTGTTGGAACGGCGTTTCTGTGCTGTCCTGGAGACCCATGTTGGGATGAACGTGCAGACCTTAACTTCGACGGCATCGTAAACCTTTTCGACCTCGTTATAGTTGGAACAAACTATGGACAGACTTGTTGAAGAACGAAAACAGCGACAAGCTAACCGCAAACATTATTAAGAAAAAGGGGAAAATGCACAGTTAAAAACAGGTCGATGAAAAATTGAAAAAAAGGAATAAGCACTTGTTGTTCATCACTGTTTCAATGTTCACCCTGATAGCCACGCTGGCTATAACCTTACACTCTACACCTACGTCTGTAAAAGCTCAAAACAAAGAATCTTGGATTGCTGTCAGCCCGACGGAGCAAACATTTTATTTCAAGAATTTCTTTGATCCGCTGGATACATCAGAGCCTTATAAAGGTGATAAAGTCAAAGTCAGCGTTGATATTAACGTAACCGACTTGTACAGTTTTGAGTACAAGCTAAAATGGAACAGCACTTCTTGGCTGAATGTCACTCATTGCACAATTTTTTCACCTTGGGGTGAGGGTAACTACTCTGTTTACGCAAACGAAATTACCGATCTGGGTAATGGATATAGCCAACATTATCTTGGGGTTGAAGCAAACGAAACTGCAGGCGCCCTCCCGTTCAATGGAACCACAACTGTATGCCGCTACACTTTCAACTTAGAACATTACCCGTTCTACCCGTTGCCGAACGTGACAAGTACCTTCGACCTCACAGACACCATGTTTCTTAACCTGCTAAGTGAACCGATAGATCACGATCCACGTAACGGAGAATGTAAGTTTCTGCGAGAGAAGAAGGTGCCTTTGGTTGAAGTAGACTCTATCAATTGGACTTTACCTGTCGGCAGCAACTGCACAGTGGATGTGAGAATCTCTAATGTAACAGCCAATCCACCTTACGCCGACCGGATGTTTGGTATCCGTGGTGTTTGCGTTGCGTTGCTCTATGACACAGAACATTTAGATTGTTTAAAAATTGAGCCGAACAGAGATGCTCCGAAAACGCCGTCAGACCACTTTATGGAGCCAACAGATCCAGATAAGATTTTCTTCGCCGAAGTTAGCATAATCAACGATTACTTTGACAACGGAACCTATGGAAGAGCCAAACTTTGTTTTACACTTCTAGATCCTGAGGAACCAAGAACCGGCGGCGGAGTCCTAGCAAGATTCACCTTTAACATCACGAAGGAAGGCACCGGCAAGCCATTACGCTTCTACGAACCAGGTGTTCCATTTCCTCTCCACCTCACTTACGTTGACCTCAAGTCCCAAAAGCCGGGTGTTGTACCATGTACCCTAGCAGAGGTCACAATAGGACCTGGTGGACCAGAAGCTCCATTCACTCTTCCAATTGAATACATTGTTGCGGTGGTCATCATTGCAGTTATCGTCGGTTCTGTGGCCCTTCACTATGTAAGGAAAAGAAGGGATTAGGGAATACAAACTGTTGCTCTTGCGAAAGTTTCAAATATACAATGTCTTAACTAAAGTAGGACAAAAAACTTGAGGAAACCACAATGATTAGGAAAGGAAAAAATTTTGCATGGATTACACTTATGTTCATTCTCGCCATCACTATGGTAACTGCAGCTCTCCGCTTTACGCCTCCCACCGTGGAGGCTTCGAAGCCGAACTATTACCTTCTAATTCCGTCTCAATACAAGGGTGACCACGTTGCGCGCACGCGCGAAACGTTTCAGGTAAGCATTAATGTTAGTGTGCCAGGATACGAGGACCACGGAATGTTCGGCTACGCCTTTAAGCTCCATTGGAACCGCACTCTCATTAACGCTACTGGCTGCACGGTTTATCGGCCGGCTGATTGGGGTTCAAACTATGCTGATGTTGGCGGCGGGTTAAAGTGGGATTTCAACGCTACTCATGGGAGGTATGACACAGGTACAACCGCTTTGTCTCCAGCTGAGGAAGTTTACG
This sequence comes from Thermoproteota archaeon, assembly GCA_034660895.1. Classification (GTDB taxonomy): domain Archaea; phylum Thermoproteota; class Bathyarchaeia; order Bathyarchaeales; family JAYEKF01; genus JAYEKF01. The sequence goes on from JAYEKF010000144.1 coordinate 3,966, forward strand.
GTAACTTCACCTTGGTAACTATTGACTTCGAAGTTGTACACAAACCTGTTTATCCTGAGCCTGACGGTTACTGCCTACTCAACTTGACAGACGCTGTCCTTAGCGGCAAAGCGGGCTACGAGATTCCCATCGATGTTTATCCTTGCGAATACAAAATTAAGAGGAGAGAGCTGAACTTTTACCTTCTAACGCCATATTACTATAAGGGTGATCGTGTTGGTGAAACGTTTCAGGTAAGCATTAATGTTAGTGTGCCAGGATACGAGGGCCACGGAATGTTCGGCTACGCCTTTAAGCTCCATTGGGATCGCGCCCTCATTAACGCTACTGGCTGCACGGTTTATCGGCCGGCTGATTGGGGTTCAAACTATGCTGACATCGGCGCTGGGTTAAAGTGGGATTTCAACGCTACTCATGGAAGGTATGACACAGCTACCACCGCTTTAGGTATAACTCCCCCCGAAGTCTACGGTAACTTCACCTTGGTAACTATTGACTTCGAAGTTGTACACAAACCGCGTTATCCTGAGCCTGACGGTTACTGCCTACTCAACTTAACGAGCGCCGCCCTCAGCGGCAAAGCGGGCTACGAGATTCCCATCGATGTTTATCCGTGCGAATACGAAATCGAGAGCGCGCTAGTATGGCATGATATAGCTATAGAAGGTGTGACTCCGTCAGTTACTGAGAAGTGTGTGGGCGGACGTGTTGACATTGACGTGAGCGTGGCAAACAATGGAGAGGAGAACGAAACATTCACGCTTGCTGTCTACTACAACGCTACGGAGATTGAAAACAGAACTATTTCCAAGATTACCCCAGGAATAGTTAAGACTTTCACGTTTGCTTGGAATACTTCAGGGGTTACACCTGGAAACTATACCATAAGAGCGGTGGCGAGCACGGTTCCCTACGAAGCTGACCCTACCAATAATGCTTTAAATGCCACAGAGATGATTTGGGTGAAGACGTTGCCGTCGGGGGCTCCATGGTTAGAGGTGAGCCCGGCTGATGTGGAAGTTTCTCGCGGCGCAACCTTCGATGTCAACATAACTATTTGGGGCATAACTGAGGACCTTAACCTGTCTGGTTGGGAATTTAGGCTATGGTACGACACTACAGTATTAGACGCTGTCAACGTTACTGAAGGACCATTTCTAAAAGATTTTCAAGGTTCAGGAGGCACATTTTTCGTAGCCAAATATGGTGACGACATTCACTTCCCAAACGTAACTGAAACCTTTGAGATGGTGGGTAAAGTATCAGCTGCCTGCGTTCTTCTAGGACCTCACACACCACCTTCTGGAAATGGAACGTTATGCACAATCACCTTTAAAGCCACAGCCGCAGGTAGCACCAGCCTAGGATTGTACCATCCAAGGTCGCCGTACCGCGCTGGACTTTCTGGATCAATAATTCCATGTGACTCAATAATTCCATGTGACGCAGTTAACGGCTACGCGCAAGTTTATGATGTTACCCCACCTACTATTACCGTTGTTTCACCGGAGAATAAGACGTATGCGGTTGCTAGTGTTTGGTTGAACTTCACGGTGGATGAACCTACCGATTGGATTGGTTATAGTTTAGACGGTGCTGCCAACGTTTCCCTCACTGGAAACAAACTTCTGACTGGTCTTGGTGACGGGTTTCATTATGTGGTTGTCTACGCTAATGACACTGCTGGTAACATGGGTTACTCGGGAACAGTGTACTTCACCGTTGACACCGCGGCGCCTACTATTACCGTTGTTTCACCGGAGAATAAGACGTATGCGGTTGCTAGTGTTTGGTTGAACTTCACGGTGGATGAACCTACCGATTGGATTGGTTATAGTTTAGACGGTGCCGCCAACGAAACCATTACTGGAAACACAACATTAACTGGTCTTCTCGAAGGCATGCATAACGTAACCGTTTATGCTAATGACACTGCTGGTAACATGGGAGCATCAGATATGGTTTACTTCACCGTTGCTGTGCCACCCACTATCATAATTGTTTCACCGGAAAATGGAACATTCACTTCAACCTCGGTTCCATTAAACTTCACCATAAGCGAGTCCACCGATTGGATTGGTTATAGTTTAGACGGTGCCGCCAACGAAACCATTACTGGAAACACAACATTAACTGGTCTTCTCGAAGGCATGCATAACGTAACCGTTTATGCTAATGACACTGCTGGTAACATGGGAGCATCAGATATGGTTTACTTCACCGTTGACACAACTCCTCCGGAGATAACAGGTGTGTCTCAAATTCCACCTGAGGATAATGTGAGGCCTGAAGATATGGTCAAAGTTAACGCCACAGTCACTGATGGGTTAAGCGGAGTGAAACAGGTGACTCTGAATTACACTAATGGTACTGGAACGTGGATTACTGTGGACATGACAAATCTCGACGGAACCAACATTTGGAACGGCACTATACCTGCTTTTCCATACTGCACTAATGTAACTTATGTTATTATAGCGGAGGACAACATTGGAAACATCATCACAACCGAAGAACCGGAATATGAATACCAATACCATGTAATTCCAGAGTTTCCGTCGATACTGATGCTGCTTTCACTCATATCTCTCTCATTGTTCGCAGCGTTTCTAGCAAGGAAGTCATGCGCGAAAACACGAAGTAACAAGTAACACAACCTCCCTCTTTTTTTCTAGTTAGGATGGAAAAATTGTAAACTATGACTATTCTCGCCCTACAGTAATATGTTGTAGAGGAAAGATAGTGTTTAAAAATATGAACTGTTAAGGGATAGGCGAAAGTTTCAAATATACGATGTCTTAACTGAAGTAGGACAAAAAACTTGAGGAAACCACAATGATTAGGAAAGGAAAAAATTTTGCATGGATTACACTTATGTTCATTCTTGCAATCGCTACAGTAATCACAGCCCTAAATGCCTTACTTCCCACAGTAAATGCTGTGGGCAATTGGCTTGCTGTAGACCCTTTATCTTACACGGGTACTGAACTCCACGAGGAATTTCAGGTTAAGATAAACGTAAGCGCAACCAATATGTACGGATACGCGTTTTCGCTGTTTTGGAATCAAACTCTTCTGAACGTCACCCACGTCGAAAAAACACTACCGTCAGAATGGGGTGGCAACTGCAAAGATTTCGGCGACGGGTTAATTTGGAACTTTAGCGACCCAGGTAATTTGCGTGGCGAGCTGTGGAGGGGATATAACAATTATGGCGCATATATTTCTGCTGTTACAGCGTTCGTGCCTGCTACTGAAATAAACGGCACTTGGACGGTGGCAACATTGAATTTTACAGTGATGCATAAGCCTTATTGGCCGGAGCCAAGCGGCTACAGCCTGCTAAACCTTACGAAAACAGCTCTCAGCAGAAAAGCTGGCGTCCCGATTAGCCATGACACATATACTGGTGAGTACAGGATTGAGCAAGAGGTCTGGGAGCATGACGTAGCAATATTAAATGCGGAGCCCTCAGCCAACTTCACGGTTCAGGGCGAAGACGTTAACGTCACGGTTGTAGTTCAAAATCAGGGAAACAACAATGAAACCTTCGATGTTTCTGTTTATGGAAACGAAACACAGGTCGACACGACAAAACCCGTTACAGACTTAGCTAAAACCAAAAAAGAAAACCTTACATTCACTTGGGATACCACGGGAGTTCCAGTTGGAAATTACACAATTAAAGCAAACTGCACCACAGTCTCAGGTGAGGAGGAGACAGCTGACAACGAGCTAACTGACGGTTGGATATGGATAGTGGCGCACGACGTAGCAGTGCTAGAAGTAGAGCCTGAAGATAATGAAGTGTTCCAAGGCGACCCCCTCGACATAAATGTAACGGTTGGAAACCTAGGAAAGCATACTGAAACCTTCGACGTCACCGTCTACGGCAACGCCTCAGGTACTGTTGTATCAATCAATGAAACACAATCTGTTGGAAACCTAGCTCCGGGAGACAACCAGACTCTAACGTTCACTTGGGACACCACGGGAGTGGATCTTAAAAAGTATAACATTACGGCGGCAGCCGCCCCAGTCACTGACGAAATTGGGCCGGCTCTGGAAAACAACAACTTAACTGATGGTTATGTATTTGTGGAGTGGAACGATGTAGCAATAATAGATGTGACGGCTAACGCAACTAGAGTGACTAAAGGAGCAATAGTCGATGTCAATGTAACCGCTGAAAACCAAGGGAAGGAAACAATAAATTCCACCGTTACCGTCTACGGCGACTGTTGGAAATTTTTCGCCGGAGATAATAAGACGATAAAAATCGATAAGAAGCAACCCGTAACAAACCTAGCTCCGGGAGACAACCAGACTCTAACGTTCACTTGGAACACCACGAACGTCCCAGCTTATGGAAACTGGACGATAAGAGCAGAAGCCACCACGGTTGGCAACACAAGCTACCCAGAAGCAAACATGGAAAACAACAAGTACGAGGACGGCATAGTCTATGTGGAATATCATGACATAGCAGTAACGAGGATATGTCCTTCCACAAACGAAGTGAATAAAATTTGGAAGGTCGACATTAAAGTAACAATCACAAACAGCGGGTCTGAAAACGAAACTTTCACGCTTGCAGTATACTACGACGATACAGAAATTGAAAACAAAACAGTCATGGACCTGCCTCCAGGAGAGAAAGTAGTAACGATTGCTTGGGATACTACGGGAGTTCGATTTGGAAACTACAGTCTCAAGGCGGTAGCTAGCAAAGTTCCAGACGAAATTAACTTAAAAAACAACATCTGCACCAAAGGAACCGCAGCACTTCCGGCGTGGGTGCTCATTAAAACGGAGCGGCTAATCCACCCAATTGGAGCGCCAGACGAGAACACATATAATGTTATCACTTTAAGCAACTCAACAGTGTCCCCAGTCCCCATGAATTTCAACGCCACCATCAAAACGCTAAGCTTCAACGTCACTGGAACGGGAGGCGGCTTCTGCAACGTCACCATACCCAAAAGCTTCATGAAAGGAGACCCAAACTGGGTGGTCTACGTAAATAACACAGATATTACGGAAAACGTCCAGACTTCATCAAATGATACTCACACTAGTCTATACTTCACCTACGAACTTTCGAGCACTCTGCCAGTTGAGATTGTAGGCACTTGGGTTGTTCCAGAGTTTCCCATCGCTATGATTGCACCATTGCTAATCATAGTAACTCTAATCGCAGCTATTCTCGCCATGAAAATGCGATCAGCAAAACGCAGACTCCCACCGCCTGTCAACTGAACATATCAACCACACATTTCTTCCCTTTCTTTTTACTTACGCGTGATGTTTTAAGAACCTAAATGTTCTCAGCACCTCACTTTTCTCCTCGGACGTCGCTAGCCAAACACCCAGAGTAAGGTTTTTATGTTCTAACATTTCTCAAAATGCCCTTTTAAAACATCTTTATAATACATCCGCACTCTAGAACATTGTTCTACAAAATTATAAATATCCGAATAACCAACAAAATATCGAAGAGCAGGAGAAATGAAACTCAAAATCCTCTCGTTCTTGTTAATTACATTAGTCTTAACGGGCACGTTAACCATAGCACTTAACATTCAATCAACATCAGCCCATACCCGTGTTAACCTAAACGGGAATAGCCAACTAGAAACGCAGAACGCCGAAGAAGAAAATTCTTCAACTCCCACAAGTTTTCAACAAAACTCGTGGAGCAAAGAGATGAATGAGCTTAGCTCAAAGCAAGATGAACAAAGCTATTTGGGCAACAGTAAATGGGACTTTAACAAAACCAACGAATGGATAGATTTTGCGGTGGCTGACAACAATTCTGTGGAGCTTGTGATCGGTCTCAACCACACAAAACCAAACAGCTACGAGAAAACGAAATGTCTTATTGGAGAAAAAAGAGGCGAACTTGTAAACATCATCTCTGTCGGCGGCGAGATTATAGCTGTCGTCGCTGATATTCCTCATGCGTCGGCGTCCTCCTTCGCGGAAGAAGTGCAGTCCAACGGCTTTTCAAGATACATTGAACCTAACATGAAGTTTCAAACCGCATTTGTCCCCAACGATCCATACTGGAATTATCAGTGGGCACCCGCAAAGATCGAAGCAGACTGGGCTTGGAACACTACCACTGGCGATTCCTCTGTTCTGGTAGCAGTAATTGACACAGGTGTCGACTACAACCATCCAGACTTAGCAGCCAATTACGTCCCGTTAGGGTACGACTGGGTGAACGATGACCCGTATCCCATGGACGACCATGGACATGGAACCCACTGTGCAGGAATTATTGCTGGTGAAATTAACAATAACATCGGCATAGCTGGAGTGTCGAATGTTAGCATCATGGCTGAGAAAGCTCTGAATGCGTATGGAAGTGGATACGAAGATGACCTCGCTAAAGCGATTATTCATGCTGTGAATCAGAGTGCAAATATTTTGAGCAACAGCTGGGGCGGCTACGGAGAAAGCAAGCTTATTCATGAAGCCGTACAGTACGCCTATCAGTGTGATGTATTGGTAATTGCTGCGGCGGGAAACGACGCCAAAAGCATAAGACATTATCCTGCTGGCTACAATGAGGTTGTAGCTGTTTCAGCAACCGACCGAAACGACAATCCAGCGGGGTTCACAAACTATGGAGACTGGATAGAATTAGCAGCTCCTGGAGTGGACATCTATTCGACGGTTCTGGGTAACTCCTACACCTACATGAGCGGCACTTCCATGTCGTGTCCACATGTTGCAGGTGTCGCCGCGTTGGTTTGGAGCCGATTTCCAAACGTCACGAGAGACTGGATACGACTTTGGCTACAATACAGCGCAGACGATTTAGGTGATCCGGGCTTTGACGTCTACTATGGATATGGAAGAGTTAATGCAAGGAAAGCAGTTGAAGAATCCCCGCCGGAGCATGAACTTCTCATTTCAGGTTGGGAGAAACCTCCCTACGTAGAACCTGGAAGTCAAGGTGTCTTCAACACCACAGTGCTGAACTTTGGAGCGGGAACTGAAATTGACATAATCGTGCAGCTATTGGTGAATGGAAACGTAGTTGACGCCACAACTATAAATTGTTTGGAAGCCGGCGCTTCTGCCACCGTAAGTTGCTTATGGAACGCGACAATTGAAGGAATGTATAACGTTACCTCATATGTGGCACCCGTGCCAGGGGAGACCATAACAGAAAACAATGTTGTGTGGGCGTACGTTTACGTTGGATTCCCAATGAAAGCTTTTGTGCTGGATTCCGCCGGCACCGAATTTGCTGATATAATCAACACTTGGCAGGTGCTAAACACCAATTGGTATCAATTTGGTGACGAAATGATATTCATTGATTATACGACTCTAAACAAGGAAGACATTACCTACGAGGACCTTGCAGCTACTGGCGCCGATGTATTAATTATCTCCTGCGCTTGCGATCGATGGTACGGCTGGGAGTTTACGGATTCAGAAATCGACGCAATTACACGATACATCTATGAAGGACATGGACTGATCGCAACCGCTGGAACATTCTACCAATATGTTCCAAATAATAATAAGCTAGCACCTCTCTTCGGGCTGAACGAAACAGTAACATGGTACATCACTTCGACAGATTTACTGCATATAGAGGATCCTGCACATCCTCTTTTCACCAATATCCCCAACCCGTACACGTTCCAAAGAGTTGTAACTGCTCTGCCTTCGGATGAGAGATGGGATTCGAATGAACTGGTGGGAGGAGAATACCTTGCACTAGGGCATTTTCAGGAAAGTGCAATTGTAACCTACAAAGGGTTGGTGTACATTTCTCCATATCTGGAGATCATACCTGCCTACTACCACTTTCACCTACAACTGCTATACAACGCAATCACATGGTCCAGATACAAGAAACCAGAGCACGAACTTGTCGTATCCCTAGACTGTCCATTTCACCTTGAACCTGGCGAAACCGCGTTACTAAATGCAACCGTAGCTAACATGGGATTGAGTAATGAAACAGATGTTAAGCTGTTTCTGCTAGTGGATGATTCCATAGTTGAGAACGCAACTATTCCTTTGCTGGTAAATGGCACATCCTACACCTTCAGTTATGTTTGGACTCCAGCGGTTGAAGGCACGTACAACATCACTGCATACAGTCCGCCTGTGCTAGGCGAGAGTATCACAGTTAACAATCGGGATACAACATCCTCAATTGTTTCTTACGCCTCCGTGATCGGAATCATTGAAACACACGGTGAAAGTTTGCACACCGAAGAATTGCAGCACTACTATGAAAGTTTAGGTCACATTGTTAATAAAATAACCAGCACGATAACACCTGGGCTCTTGAATAATTACGACGTAATGATAGTGGGAGAAGACTGGAGTGATACTTCATGGTTACCCTCCGAAATCGCAGCCGTTGAAGCATACATTAATTCGGGGAAAGGCCTTGTTGGAATAGGAGATGAATTAGCCCCCTCTGTTCAGGAAATACTTAGCACGTACGGTATCAGCTACACAGGATACCCTGGATACCCTGGATCTTCAAGCAATTTTGATAATCTTCACCCAATAATGCGAGGAGTTACTTCCATCTATGCAAGCTACCCAGTAAACTCGTTACAGACAACCAGTCCTGCATACTGGATCGCGAACGATGCGTACAATTTACGCATGTTGATTGCAGGCGCAGAAGTTGGAGGATATGTTCTATGCTTATCCGACGACTTTGCCGCTGATTTATACTACGACGATAACACAATTATGTTAGGTAACATAATAAATTGGATGACCGTACAATATGAGCATGAACTTGTTGTAACATTAGACACTCCAACTTTCCTGAGGCCTAGCGACTCATCACTATTAAATGCAACCGTCCAAAACCGTGGATTAAACAATGAAACTGATGTGGAGCTATATATTATGATTAATGGAACCGTGGACGCTAATGCAACGATCTCCAACTTGCCGTCTAGTTCCTTTTATACGCTCAACTATTCTTGGACTCCGACGGTTGAGGCTACGTATAACGTAACGGCTTACGCCCCCCCCTGTAACTGGTGAGAATGTGACTGCAAACAATGTTGCAACGAAGTTTGTTCACGTCCGCCATGTTGACGTTGCTTTGATTTCAGACAGCTCAGAGCTTTTATCAATCACCTATATATTGGACTCAATGAACATTGGCTACGACATCTACAACGACAACAAGAGGCACCTTTACACAGAAAACTTGGACCTGCTACTCCGCTACTCCACCATTATCTTCTACACAGACTACAGAACCCTCACATTAGAAGAACACTCAACCCTTCAGTCCTATCTCTCATTAGGCGGCAACCTCATAATTACCGGCTTCGACTGTCTGATAGGAGACAATTTATTGGCGGATGTTGTCCGGTCGTCTACTGTGGGCGACAATGTTGGAGAACCCGATCTTTACGTAGTGAACGAAACCCATCCAATAATAGACGGCCCCTATGGAAGCTTTCCTGCAGGATACTACATCTCAGGATTATACAGTGACTGCGACGCCGCTGAAGCCGACCTCGCACGGGGAGCTGTAACAGTAGCTGAATTAGAAGATAGATACGACAAAATAATAGCAACAGAAGGTTTACCGGGAAAAGTTGTCTTCTGGAATGGACGGGGAGACCGCGATTGGGCAGGGAATGCAGACTGTGAAGTCATGCTCAAAAACACAGTTGATTGGATGCAAGCGGAATATGAACACGAGCTTTCTGTGTCTCTAGAAGCACCTAGCTTCCTCAGGCTTAGTGACTCATCGCTGTTGAATGCAACCGTCCAAAACCGTGGATTAAACAATGAGACTGACGTGGAGCTGTATCTGATAGTTAATGGCGTGGTAGTTAGTAATGTAACAATTCCCAAGCTGCCGAATGGAACATTCTACACACTCAATTATTCTTGGACTCCGACTGTCGAGGGGGTCTATAATGTAACCGTATATGCTCCTCCTGTGCGGGAAGAGATTATCACTAGGAACAACATTGTTTCAACGCATGTAGTTGTTGCGGAAACATTTGTTTCTGTGAACCCAACACCAGTAAAAGTAGATCCAAGTGAAAGTTTCAATGTAACCTTGGAAATTACTAATGTAACTGGTCTTTTCGGCTACGACTTGAAGCTTTACTACGACACTAACATTTTAGACGGCTTAAACGTAACACTTCCACCCAATCACTTCTTAACCCCAAAAGATCCAAGCAAACTATGTATCCTTAAACAGGAAATTGTGGACGATTACAACGCTACTTACGGATTAGTGCGAGTTGTCGCAACATTGTTAGCTCCAGAATCGCCGAAGAACGGCAGTGGAACCTTAGTGGAAATAAAGTTTAAAGCAACATCACGGGGTAGCTCCATCCTGCACCTTGGGGAAACCCAACTTTCAGCGGAATGGGGAGTCCCCATCTTGCACGGTGCGTCAAACGGGTTGGTTTTAGTTGGGATTGTGTGTCGTGATGTGGCTGTAATAAGCGTTGAGCCCTTCACAAGTGAACTCTACATAGGGTGGACAGTTAACATAACCGTCGTCGTAGAAAATCAGGGCGACTTTACCGAAACTTTCAATGTTACCCTTTACTACAACAGTAATATAGTTGGAACTGAAACGTTAGTAGATTTGGTCGCGGGAGCAGGAGTGAACCTAACGTTCACTTGGAACACAACAGGGCTTGACCCCGGAAACTACACAATTAAGGCAGTAGCAAGTACAGTTCCAGAGGAAATCGACATAAGCGACAACACGTACGTCGACGGCGTCATGAAGATAAAGATAGATGGTGACGTGAACGGCGACGGAATTGTAAATCTCTTCGACTTAACGATTATGGCAGATGCATTTGGATGCCACCCCGGAGATCTTTGTTGGAATTTACAGGCGGACTTAAAACGCGACAACATCATAAACCTTTTCGACCTAGTTATAGCTGGAGTTAACTTCGGCAACCACATCTAAGAACATAAAGCTGCACACATTGTACCGCTGACTTTCTTGTTCCATTAGCAGTTTTCGTTTGTCGATGAGCAGTTAACTTTATTTTGTTGTCATCCAATAGAATATTTGTGAATTGAATGAAGAAATGGATCTTCGTGGCCGCCGTATTGATCATCATTGTTGTTGCGGCTGTTTCATTACTTTCCAGAACGACGGAGGAACCAAAGGAAGCAGCTGAGGAATATTTCGACGTCTCTGTTGTTGACTACTTTGGGCTTAACTATGACTCGCAATTAGGATTGATGGAGGTGGTGTTAACAATCAAACCCATTCTGGGAAACGCTACAGAGACGTACATAACACAGGTTGAGGGGATGACTGAGAACCAAGATTTAGGAACGATACTGGAGGGAACTAATAAAACAGTCGATATAATATTTGAAAAGAAAGTTTTACTTCATCCTTCAGGAAAAGGGTACGCCCTTTCGTTTTATCTGACCTGTCACGAAGCACATGGGAAAATGACAGTGTATCTTCAACCAAAGTAAATTTAGAAAACTAAGAAAATCTTAAGAAATGGGCTTTAGCCAACTTTATAACGTAGACACGGATTTTATTTGTGTGTAAACGAAGTGGTTTTCATGTTTACACACGTGCGTAAAACGAAAGAAATGCTTCTTGGAGTCATGACCTCACTACTTATCGTAAGCCTGCTTGGATTAGCATTTAACATTCAACCAGTAAAAGCAGACCCCAAAACACGGACTGTGGATGATGGTGGACAAGCAGACTTCCAAACAATACAAGAAGCCATAAATGCAGCGGATCCGGGAGACACCATACATGTACTTAACGGAACATACTGTGAACATGTTATCGTGAACAAATCGGTGACCCTAATTGGAAGTGGTTCCGCAACTACAGTTATTGACGGTGAGGGCCAGCAGGGAGTCGTTGTCTTAATAACCAAGGTGGCTAATGTTGCAATCAGCGGCTTCACAATAAAAAACACTACCGGGATGGGATCTAGTGGGCTCGGAGTAGTTAAGTCGGTGAATATTTCAATTTCGGATAATATTTTGAAGAAAAGTTATTACGGTATCCAGTTAAGTGAGTCAAACAACACCCAAATCGTTAACAACATTGTAACGAACAATTTTGAATACGGAATCTATTTTTCTCCAAATAGTAGCCATAACTGTGTCATCGGTAATACAATAGCGTATAATCCAACTGGAGTGAAAATTGATAGCCCCGCTAAATCCAACCTCTTCTACCATAACAACTTCGTGAATAACACTTTCTTTCAGGTAGAGACGCTTGCCCTAGCCGATTGGGATAATGGTGTGGAAGGCAACTACTGGAGCGACTACATTGGTACCGACTTATACCATGGCCCATGTCAAAATGAGACTGGTAGCGACGGAATTGGCGACACAGGATACGTCATAGTGGGCATAATGGCGGATAGATATCCGCTGATGGAGCCTTGGAGTCTAACTAGAACTTTCACCGTGAATTCCAGTCAAGTCTTGATAACCTGTAACTGCACAGTTGCCTCATTCAACTTCAGTCAACAACTGAAACAAATAAGTTTCTTCATCACTGGGCCGCAAAACTCATCAGCCTTCTGCAACGTAACAATACCTAAAGAATTACTGGCGCCGAGTGCCTCAGAAAGCTGGCTCGTCATTTTGGGCTCCGAAAAGATAGCTTTCACCAATAGAACAATAGATGATTGTACCTTTATGAACTTCACATGTACCCTAAGCACTCACAAGGTCCGCATACGGCTTGTCAAAACTCCAAATCTTCCTCCATACGCCGATTTCGCATACTTCCCAACTAATCCTACAATATTCGACACGGTTAACTTTACTAATCTATCAAATGACCCAGACGGATACATTACACATTATTCTTGGGATTTCGGCGACGGTACAAACTCATCGGAACCAACCCCAAGTCACAACTACACACAAAAAGAAACATTTCAAATCACCTTAACCGTACAGGATAACAATGGCAGTGAAGATTTCATATGCAAAAAATTGATGATTTGCAACATACCCCCATACGCCGATTTCGCATACTCCCCAGCTAACCCCACGGTGAGAGAAAATGTGCAGTTTATAGATAATTCTACTGACCTCGATCCGGAAAC
>JAYEKF010000145.1:0-3493 GCA_034660895.1 Thermoproteota archaeon
AACATTTCAGGAATCTCCTCTCGAATGGGATACCACCGTAAACATTTTGGACAGACGATTATGCCCTCTACAATTTCGTCCTTCTCCTCGAAAACATGCAGTTGAAGAGGATGGTGCTTGTCGATAGGGCAGGCCAAGATATCCATTAACTTTCTCTTCACGGTTCGCTCCTTCTTATCAACTGTATGTTAAAGTGAAATTATAAATGATTTACTGAACAGATTCTTAAGTCAAGGACAATCTGATACCAGTTGGGCCCTGTGGTTCGCACAACACGGCTGAACGGTATTTCAAAATCCACACCTAAACTCTGCAGTTTTTCAGAAACTTTCATTTTAACTTTGTGAACGGGATTTTCATTTTTTTCGGCGTGTTCAAAATCGTAATAATGCACCCATCCTCCCTCTGATTTGAGCGCTAAAACTGCGCAGTTAAGATACGCATACGCCTTTTCTGGTAAAGGCATGAGAACTCGGTTTGCCACGTTTCGCAGTTTTTCCTTAACGATTTTTTCGGCGTCCCCTTGGATGGAAATTACCTGTTTTTCAAGTTTGTTAAGTTTAATGTTTTCCTGCATGTATCGAATCGCAACTGGGTTTAGGTCTATGGAATAAATTTTGTCTGCTTGAGAATGTTTTGCAATGATGATGGAGTAGCAGCCAACGCCGGCGAACATGTTAACCACAACCTCACCCGGCTGAACTTGCCGAGCAATCCGCATTCTTTCGTGGGACAGCCTAGGCGAGAAATAACATTCCTCCAAGTTCACCTTGAAAAGGCATCCGAATTCCTTATGAGTTGTTTCAATTCTTCTTTCACCTGCAACCCACTCAAGCTCACGCAATCGAAGCTCTCCGGAAACCGCGCTGGTTTGGCGCCACACCGCCTTCACACGTTTCTGCGTTTGCATAATTGCTTCAGCAATGGTTTCGCTGTGGCGTTTAATAGGTGCTGGAACACGTATGATAGCTACATCGCCGACTATGTCGTAGGATTTGTAGAGCCACTCCAGCTCTTCTGAAGTAAGTTTCCCTTTGAGACGCTGCTTAAGGTCTCCCCTCAATTCTGTAATCCTCAGCCAATTGCTACTTAACCTACTGATTTTTGAAGGTTATCAAACACTAGAAAAGTTTAAATTGCACCCTAATGATGCTTTCCAAAACTGGAGATACAGAATTGTCCAAGGAAACTGAAGGAAAGGAGGAGCAAGAGCTTATCTACGAGTGCGTGAGATGCGGTGCAAAAGTCTCATCCAAACAGTTAAGGCTGCGAGGCGGCGCAATAAAATGCACAGTCTGCGGCTATCGTGTTCTTAGGAAAATAAGGCCGCCGGTTGTAAAACGGGTCTCAGCTAGGTAAAAGATTCATTCTTGAAGCACATGAGAGTAAGCAACAGTTGGCAGTTTTTAGAAGAACTCTCTTTCATCAATTTTTCGTAGCGCTTTTCCTCTAACCTTAAGTGGTTGAATTTCTTCTTCGGGCAGTGTTTCAGTGGTTTTGCGTTTCACGGTTTCCCCGCAAACGCCGTTCGGAAGCAGTTTTCTTTTTATGCATGTTGCAAAAGTGCAATCTGTAACGTTGCATTCTTCTTCAAGCCATTTGCACCACGCAACATTTCCATGGAATTCGAGAGCGTTTTTGCTGCATCGGAAGAATTTACATTTTGGAGAACAACGCTTTGTTTCAGCCAACATGCACACACTCTTTCTTAATCAATTTTGAACAAAATCCTTATTGAGTGACGTGCTAATCCGGTTTCAATTTAGGTAAAGCATCTCGAATGTTATAAATCTTTTTGCGTTCCTTACTTTTTAGACATTTTTCTTTTAAAAAATCTTCTATATGTTAACGCCGCAGCGAAAGCAACCACGATCACAATCAATATGATTATTGTGGTAAGTTCGCTGGTTTCCAACAAATATCCGCCAACCATCACGTACCTGCTAAGTTTAAACGTGATTTCCCCGGCAGTTTTCGCTTGATCAAGGTACACGATTCGAGTTTCGCAGAGCTCCGACGAACCTGGCAGATACAGGAGGATCTGGCAGTCTCCACCGATCTTTATGTGAAGAGTAGCTGTGCCGTCAGCTACGGTTGTGAACTCTAATGGTTCAGTTCCTTCTCGTTTAACTTCCACTTTAATGTTTGGAATTGCATGTCCAAAGTAGTCAACAACCTTAACAGGAACCGTCAAATTGAAGATGCTGCAGTAAACCTGCAATTTTTGAGTTTCATTTATTAAGTCCACTACGGTCTCGTTTACAACAACTTCACTTACATACACTTTCACTTTGTACCTTCCAAACGTGCAGTTGATGGTGATGCTTCCGCTGCTGTTGGTGGATGTCCACCTGCAAAACGGATAGTCACGGTTGTCTTTGATTAACCCGCTGCTCCACTCGTAAACCGCTAACGTAGCGTTTCGGAATGGCAGTTCGTTGGAATCAAACACTTGGATGGTCAATGTGTAGGTTGGACAGGTTATGTTAACCCAGAACGTTGAGGTTAAGTTTTCTATTACTTCGGTGTAGAACAAGTTTCCGTATCGCCCAGCTTCTATGGTGTAATTAACGTTCGTGACGAGGTTTGTGAAAAAGTTTCGAAATGTCAATCGGCCTGTGCTGTTGGTTTCAAGCGAATTTGTCTCCGTTAGCGTGCTATTGTCTTTTGTGTAGCTATAAGTTAAGTTGACTTTAATAAAAGGTAACCGCTCGCCAGTAAGTTCTTCGGTTACTTTGACTTTTATGTTAGCAAGTTGGCAAACTATGGTCTGGTTCATATCTTTCGCAACATCGAAAACGGTCTGGTTCACCTGCAAGTCTTTCCAGAAAGCCTTAAAAACGTAATAGCCAGCGTGTAACTGGAAGTTTGCAGAACCGTTTTCATCCGTTTTGTGGGATGACCCAATCTGCTGTGTTTCGTTATATCCGTTGTAACTTTTCACTTCTACTCCTTCTACCGGTTCGCTGTCGAGATTCACGGTTAGAATTCGGCAGGAAACAAGCTTTTCAACTATAGTGAAGTTTTGGGTGTCCGATACCGGCTTAACTGTGCCTGGAGTTGTGGAGTTGCTCACTGTAACTGTATAGGCTCCGTAGATGGCGTTTGCTGGAATCGTCCAGTTCGCTTTGACTATCCCTAATAGCGATGCGGTCATGTTTTCTGGCGAAAAATCAGTCCCTCCGGTGGATGCTATGGTTACATTTACTGGTTCATTAGGCGCGTATCCGGCGGCTTGAATGTTGACAACTTGGTATCTGTGATATTTGGTGGCGTTGGTCAGACCAATGATGAAGTCGTCGGTGTCAAGTGTCTTATTGAAGGCTACATTGTATGCGCCTGTAAAGTTTGTGTGAGCGGCAAGGAAGTTGTCTGGATAGGTTACGCTTTCGTTTCCGTATCCCATTTCTGTGGTGTTAAATGAGAGTGTAGTCCAATGAACAGTGTTGTTCGGGTTTTCCACAGTGATGTTTGCAAAATAAGGAGTCATTGC
>JAYEKF010000146.1:0-3482 GCA_034660895.1 Thermoproteota archaeon
AATCGTAGTGGAATAGCAAAGTTCATAAGAAAAAACCTGTATGTAAAAGATAAGAGATGAAATGGATTGAAGATAAGTGAGCTGAGACCTAGAGTAAGGGTGGATACAACCTTTAAGGTCCTAGAGAAAAATGAACCTAGAGTGACGAGAACTGACAAGAAAGTTACCGAGGCGTTGGTGGGCGATGACAGCGGTACGGTGCTAATGACCCTTTGGGAAGAAACCATCGATGAGTTGGAAGTTGGTAAGACGTACACGCTTACAAACGGCTACGCGAACCTGTTTCGAGGCAATTTAAGGCTGACCATAGGCAGGATGGGCTCAGTAGAAGAGAGCGAAGAAGATGTAGGCGAGGTTAACACAGAAAATAACATGTCAGACAAAAGATACAAAGACACTCGTCGATTCGGAAGGTCCTTCAGAGGAAGGTCATCTTACGGTCGTAAGCCTTATAGGAGAAGGTCTTAACAAAATACTGCATACCTGAAAAATAACACAGTTTTCCTAGAAAAGATTCAACAGGAAAATTAGTTTATTCTTCCCCAAAATGCCAACCCTACGATTATTTCAAAAAAAGCTAGCAAAAGGTTCAAAATTTCTCCTGTAAAAATCAATTTTTATTGGTTGTGCCCGAGCTAGTCAATTTACTTATTTGTATCCCGTTTCTTCTTTTTTTCTGACGGAACCTCAAAAACACCGTAAATTACACACTTTAATATGTTATGCCAACAAAAGGAAAATTTCCTCTGGGAATTAACCGTAAAAGAGCTTATCCAATTAGCAAAAGGGAATACATGTGTGTTCCAAACTTTTGTTAACAAAGAAAAAAGGGAGTTTGCGAGGGAGAT
Organism: Thermoproteota archaeon; assembly: GCA_034660895.1. Taxonomy (GTDB): domain Archaea; phylum Thermoproteota; class Bathyarchaeia; order Bathyarchaeales; family JAYEKF01; genus JAYEKF01. Next base: position 849 of record JAYEKF010000146.1, read on the forward strand.
TTCTGTTTTCCGTTGAAAGCATCTCACCCAGCCGCTTTTCTGTCTACCCAGTTGAACGGTGTGCAACCATCGGTTTTATAATTTAAGGGTTAATTAATGTATTTTGGGCGAGCTTTATGTCTGATATTTCCCGATCTGATTTAGCGGTGATTGAGTCGAAAATGAAAGGAAAAACCCTTCAGGTGTATTGGTATTTGTTGGGTTCCTCCAGTTCTAAGGTGGGTGTGCGGGAGGTTCAGCGTTCTCTAGGTTTTTCTAGCCCAAGTGTGGCAGTTTATCACTTACAGAAGCTTCAATCGCTTGGGTTGGTGGAGAAAACCCTAACTGGTGAGTACGTTTTGGTCAAAGAAGTAAACGTTGGTGTATTACGTTTCTTTACGAAGCTTGGACGTTTTCTGGTTCCTCGTTACTTGTTTTACTCAGTTTGGTTTTCCACTATGCTAGTCACCTATTTAATTCTCTATAAGCCGCCGGTTGGCTGCATCCATAACGTGGCGGCTATAATTTTTGGTGTGATAGCGTGTTGCATTTTGTGGTTTGAAACCGTTAGGCTTTGGAGGGAGAAACCGTTCTAAACTATAGAACTAAAAGACCCCAATGTCGTGTAACATTCTGAGGCGAGAACTATGAAGAAAAAAATATTCCTGTACGTGGTAACCGGAGCCTTGCTGGGCATAGCTGTCATATTCTTCCCCTTCCGAATACTTGTTGGCTCTTGGTACCCTTTTAACGGTGACGCAGAAAATTATTGGGTGAAAACATGCCGCGAAACTGAGGGAAAAGTGGAACATTACGACATCACGCCTCACGTTACGCCGGGTTGGCGTTCGAATGTTGTCTACGCCGGCTTGATTGCGTTGTCCAGTTTTGTTTTCGCTTTAGGCATTTCCCTGTATTTCAAGAAACGTGTTGTTTAGTGCTATAATCTGTTCTATTTTTAGTACAGCCTGTTCCAAAGTGTAGAATTATAGATTGCGGTAGTCTAGTTTTATCGGGTGGGAAATGTTATGAAAATAGCGAAAAAGGAAATAGGTTTGGCGATTGTTTTGACTGTTTTTGTTGCAACGCTGGGGTGGTATACAAATAGCTTGCAGATTGACGGAAGGTTTAGTTCCAGAGGAATGTTAGAGTCTGCCACGTTAAATGGGGTCAAGGAGAATTACTATGGTGATCAAGTTGGTCAGCGCGTCAAACAAATCACGGAAACAATAGAGGGTGAACTGGAAAAGGGAACATTCGAGTCGGTTATCGCCCAGCTTGAAATATTAACGGAAGAGAAAGGTGGATACGTTTATTCACTTTACATGACCTACCGAGATGAAGTTTGGAATGGTGAAATGGTTTCAAAGATGCCTACAGAAAAAGTAAGTTCCTTTACGTTTAGGACTAGAGCAATAATTGAAGCCAATGGAACGGTGACCTACATAACAATCAGCGTTAAAAGCGTTCCGGAAGACGTTGAAGGGGTGGAGGAACTTTACTCAACAGTTAGGATATCATTGAAGGAAACTGGATCCGTTGGAGGCGAGCCGCCGGCGCCGATTGTGCAAATATTATCTGTGGTGCCGTGGCTGGTGACAAGCTTGGTTTGGATTGGTGAGGGGTTGATTATAGGCGTGCCGTTGTGTTTCGCGTCTTTAAGCGTTGTTTTACTGGTGAAGCACGGAATCTTGCCGGTGTGGAGAAAACAACTGAGAAAAGCTGAGTGAATTCACAGATTTTCATGAGGTGAAGGCGAAGAATCTGTGAATAAGAGCAATTTCTTGCGGTTCCTAGCTCTGGTTTGAACGTAGAAGTTCGAATTCTCCTCGAATTACTCGACAACCTTTCGCGCATAGGTGATGTACCCGGTGTGCCCAGTCATCAACGTGTGAGGACGTGTTTTCCCCCGTTTAATTTGCATCCCTCTTAACAAACATTCAAAGGTGTTGATGTCAACGAACAGGTGTTTCTCCAGCGCTTCCACGGTTTTGACAACTTGTTCAATTGTGGGGCTGAAGGATACAATCGTTCCGCTTCCTTTTAAAGCGGTACACGCATGGGGGACAACCTGCCATGGAGTTGCGAGGTCGAGAATGACAGCGTCGAGGTTGGTTTCGTCGATGCCTTGCGTTACATCTTGGTTTTTGATGGTTACATAGTGTTGCACGTTAGCTCTTTCAAGATTTTCCTGAGCTGTTTGAACAAAATCCTCTCTGATTTCGTAGGTGTAGACATGTCCGTCTGGGCGAACGTGAAAGGCAAGGCTGATGGTGAGCGCTGCAGTTCCAGTTCCAGCCTCCACTACACGGCTGCCCGGTCCAACTCCGCTGAACATGAGGATAAGCGCGGTGTCTTTTGGATAAGTGATTTGAGTTTTTCTTTGAACTTTGAATACGTAGTCGTGCAGCGACGGCTTTAACGCTGCAAATTCAACATCCATATTACTTTTAATTCTGGTTCCGTATTCTTTCCCAATCAGCTTGCCGAGTTGAATAAAGCCTTTATGCGTGTGAAAACTCTTTCCTTCCCTAACTCTAACAAGATAAGTTCTCCTCGAGTCCAGATAAAGAAGAACATCTTTGCCATCAAGAATTTCGTTAGACAATTCTTTAACCTCACGTCAAATCCTTTGGTAAAAGAAAATAATAACAT
>JAYEKF010000147.1:0-3459 GCA_034660895.1 Thermoproteota archaeon
TTTTATATGTCAAGACGGAGGACAAACTGGAAGAGAGGAATTGAACTTGAAAAATAAAAGAAACCTAACGTTATTAGTGATCGTTCTTTTCAGCTTTAGCATTCTCAATCCCACCACAGCTTTCGCAAAAACCAAAAAAACCCGTTACAATTCAGTTGCTAACGCGACTGAAGCTTACGCTCAAACTTCATCCTATGATCCACCCACTCCCGAGTACACACCTTACAAACGAGCAACTTTCGTCTATTCAGATCCAACATCTTACCTAGACGAATACGCTTTCATTGCTTCCATCCCAGCAAACGTTTTCAGAAACGAAACTCAAAACCTCTACACATCTCCGATCATTTACGGCGAATCTAAGGCAGGGAACTACCTGCTAGAAGACTGGAAAGCTTACTGCAACCACTGGGGCGGAGTCAGCTCGTTGGATTTCATCGGTCCTTACAGTGACGATTATATGTCAGAGACAAAAAGTTATCTCGAAACTGATAATTACACGTCTATAATCGCGGACAACCCATACGAATACGCCAACAAAATTGCTTTACGAGATTGGACAAATACAACTACAGCAGTGGTGTCTCCAGCTACTACATATTTTAAAACGCCGGAGCCCGCGTACAGTGAGTTTAAAGGCGAATTCTTCAACATAACAGAGGAGTACAATATCAATTATTGGTTTGGCCCTAACTTAGGGTCTCCAACCCCTGCAGTTCTCGATCCCCCCGTTGAATCGTTACATCCCTACCCTAACGGTTCCTGGACTTATTACTATGTAACCCATCCGGGTGCGGCTCAGATCAGCGTCCACTTTGAAAACATCTCGTTACAAGAAGGGTGGGACTGGATTTACATATACGATGAAAACTACGACTTCATCACTTCTTACACTGGACACATCTCAGATGTTTGGACGCCTCCTGTTTATGGGGATACTGTCATAATTATACTATATACTGATCCAACAATATCTGACTGGGGCTTTCGCGCCGACTCCTACAAGTGGTGGACATACGAACCACCTTTTCATGTTATCCATCGAAATGAATGGCTTAACTTTACGGTGCCTGCGAACATCACTGGAATAACAATAGCTAATGTGGAACTGTTGAATTGGACCTCAGCCGTGGGTGAAACTTTGTTAACATGTTTTCTCATAGACCCTGATGGAAAAGTTGTCGACTATGACTTTTCACCCGGCTACGGCGGTTATGCGTGGCTAATGTGGGATATTAATGAGCGTCCAAGAACCACCTCGGAAAACTACACGGTAGCAGTTTACTGTCATGGCTTTAAAAATCCAGAAAACTACGGTTTAATAGTAGGGGTGGAAGTATACGGCTTCTCAGGTAAACCAGGAAACGTTCACAGCTATACAGTAACTATGCCAGAAAACGCTGAGGAACTTGACGTTTGGCTTTCCTGTAACAGTACAAGACAACGAGCAAGTTACTTGTCCATGTGGCTGATCGATCCAGAAGGCAACGTCTTTTTCCCAAACTATTTCGAATTCACAGACACCGAGTATCCACCTGCGCCGATATACATATCCAACATAGGCCGCCTCAACGCACCCTATCCAACCCCCGGAAATTGGACCTTGATCGTAGAAGCACCACCACCATACTCGTTAGATATGACAGTTGAATACACCATCCAATATCAAATCCGACTATACAATAAAGAAAAAGAGATTTACGTGGAAGCCGCGGCTAACAGCGCGGTCATCGTATCCCTAATAAACGCTCCACTTCTTTACACAGAAAACGACACACTACCCGAGGAAACCGTAAAAGCACTTCGAACTCTCAACGTGCAGAACGTGATTCTAGTCAATCCCGCAGGCATCGTTTCAGACGCAGTTAAAACCGCCATCACCGAAATCGGTATAAACATCACTGAAAACTTGACCACTTTAAAAGAAACCATCTTATACATTCGCGGTTTAAGTGGGGAAACAGACTTGGTTCTAACGGTTCCCACCAACAATTTCTTCGCACCGGCCGCGCTCGCTGGAGCGTTCCATGGCGCCCCCGTAATCACTTTCAAGAATGAAGCTAAGGAAATCCCAACCCTCGCAGACTCAACTTGGGGAGCCCAGTACTACTACCACGAGTTCTGGGGCTGGTCATATTATGACATGTTTCTTAAGGCCCCACCCATCCATTGGATGCACCAACTTTCGAGAATTTGGTCCAGATGGATTGAGGAACTTGACGCAGACGCTCCCGGCATAGAAAGCGTTCTTACAGTTGCTCCATTAACCGACGTCAAGCCCGTATTCGAAAGAGCCATCGCTGGTGTTGCAAAAACAGGAAGAATGCCTGGAGAAAACGCTGAAGAAGACGTCGCCTTCGTGAACAGGGCTATGCTTTACCCCGCCATAATTTACGCAACCCCTGGATACAATGTTACTATGCCAACCTGTGTATCATACGATTATGGAATACCCGATGTACGTAGCGACATCCCACTTGATCTTGTAGAGCCAGAAAACTACACGGTTCCATCGGAATATGTATATTCTGTTAACGGTTGGGAGAATACTACGAAGGCTATGGAAAATCACAATTTTACAGTAGAACCTCATGTTGGCAAATACACGGTGTTGGATCAGCTCAACAACGGAACAGCCTTCTGGTACCATTCAGACCACGGCGGACTAGGCTTCGTCAACGACTACTTACCGTTTGGACAAGGTGTAATAGGCTTGTGGTATGAGGATCCGCCGGATCCGCAGCCAAAGCGTGGATACGAATACAACTCTGCCACATTTGCTGAGAACGCTTCCGACCCTGATCAATATTACCCGTATGGAGCAGTCTACCAAATGTATGGTGAACCGTTCAGCTTTGTGTACGGTGGGGAGTTGGACCGTTGGCTTGACAACCTCCATTCAACTCACACTGTTTTCATGGACTGCTATGTAGGCGGTTCACTGCTGCCGTTGACCATGATGAGGCATGGTGCCTCTTCTGCAATTGGAGATCTGAGAACCGGACTGTTAGTAGACGCGGATTGGTTCTGCGTTAAATACGCTGAAGAAGTGATGGCTGGAAGCACGTTAGGTGAGGCTTTTGTAACAGCGGTAACAAAAGCTGGTTACGTGTATCCAGAAAACTACTTTAACATGACCTTATTCAGCCCTGTATTCTTCGACTACACCGTTAAAGGGGAGAAGTATGAATGGGCTGCTTTCCCATACCTCACTGATGGCAGTAATGCTTTTGTACTCTACGGCGACCCCGACGCGGTGATTGTCGATCCGAACGAGCCGGAGCCAGAATGTGTTGACCCCGCTGAAATAACTGTGATGGGGCATACTCCAGACCATGCGACCAGAAGCGTGTCTGTAACCATAACTGCCCCTAGCAGCGGAGATCATGTTGGAGGACTCACTACAGTTGATTGGACAATAAGTCTACAGAATACCGTCTTGCACTCTTGTCTATTGTA